>NZ_JSYF01000687.1:0-972 GCF_054824225.1 Pontibacter sp. HJ8 | reverse complement strand
TGGATTGGGGAGTCAGGAACTCCCTGACAACTTCGACCTATCACGTATTGACTCCGTATCCGGGTACGAAGCTGTTTCAGGACATGGAGCAGCAAGGCCGTATTCTGAACAGGAACTGGGACCTGTACGATACAAGAAATGTCGTATATCAAACCACGAACCTGACCGCAGAAGAACTTAAAAACGGGTATGATTGGGCATACAAAGAGTTTTATAGTTGGTCAAATATTTTCAGGTCCAGTATCAAGCATTCCTCTCACAAACACAAGTTGAAACACTTCTTTTATACAGGCGGCTGGAAGAAGTTCGAACCCGTCTGGAATTTTTTAATAAAGACCAATAATCTAAATCAAATGCGGCCTGTTCTGGAGTCCATTCTTTCAAAAGTTAAACCAGGAGAAGAAGCAGGAAGCGTAGGAAAGGAAGAAAAGCTTCAGCCAACTATGGCTTTGAAATCATGACACCTTAACGTATGCTACGCTTGCTATACCTGTGAGAGAAGTAGGAATAGGAGTATCGCAAAAGGATTAACATAAGTATCCTATAAATTTCAGCAATTGTACATTAGTAACATAGCTCTTTGAATTATTCTGCCGAAATCACACCCGAAATACAGCGTATCCCGTAAATATAGGAGATATAATATTTGAGGTACATCAACTTCATATTGTATTGAATGTAGAACATAACCATAAAACCATGAAAAAGATAATTTATACAGGCGCAATTGTTCTTTGCACAATGAGCCTGGCGGCTTGCGAAAACTCAAACAAAACTGGTACTACGGAAGGCGAAGGAACCGTTGTCGACCGTGATTCTGTTGCTACTGAATATGAGGTAACAGAAACTAAAGTGGAGACTGACACCACAAAAGATACAAAAACAGTGGATGTAGATAAGGATAAGGACAACAACAAAAAGGATAATTAGGAATTCCTCCTGCACTTATAAACTCAGTTAGCTGGGTATAAA
>NZ_JSYF01000686.1:0-604 GCF_054824225.1 Pontibacter sp. HJ8 | reverse complement strand
TTAAGCCTCAAAATACTCACCCTGCGTACGTTGATGGCTAAGGAAATACATACCAGCCTGCAGGCAAGATCATACATGAAATCAATCTATACCCTTGTCTTCTTTCTCAGTTTGGCCTACCAGCTTCAGGCGCAGAATGCTGCTGCTTCTTACCTGCACGCCATAGCCCGAGGCAGCGAAAACCAGCTGCATACCCTGGGTAGAGTTGAGACGATGATAACTCCTAAAAACGCATTAGATACTCCACTCTTTCCAGACGCTACTCTTCCTACCCATCCAACAGGTGTAGTACAAACAGACTCTGCTAATTCTAAACGGGCACCCCTCTGGAAACCTGCTGTTCAGGTAATCGGTGTCAATGCCCTGTTCATGGGCTTCAACCGCTACGTTACGAAAGCTGACTACGGGTATGTGAGTCCGAGCACCTGGAAAAGGAATTTAAGGTCAGAGCCCGAGTGGGATACAGACGAGTTCGGTATTAACTTCCTCGGCCATCCCTACCAGGGCACCCTTTACTTTAACGCGGCGCGTTCCCAAGGCTACAATTACTGGCAGTCTCTCCCTTTTGCCGTAGGCGGGAGCCTGACCTGGGAATACTTCGGGG
>NZ_JSYF01000108.1:0-3689 GCF_054824225.1 Pontibacter sp. HJ8 | reverse complement strand
GGCTCCTTATACCTACTCGATCAACGGCACAACTTTCCAAAGCAACACAAACTTTACCGGTCTTGCTTCCGGGGAGTATACCCTCACGGTGAAAGACGCGAATGGTTGCCAGGTAAATACTGCGGTTGCTGTCAGCAAAAACGGACCGGCCAGTTTTGCAAGTGTTACGGTTGCGTCGAGCTGTGGCAGGGACAACGGAAGTATCACGGTTACTTCGGTAAGCGGCGGTGCTACTCCTTATACCTATAGCTTGAACGGTGGTACCTTCCAGAGTGCAGCATCCTTTGCAGGTCTGACTGCCGGAGCGTATACCGTGACGGTAAAAGACGCCAACGGCTGTACGCATGCCGAAACAATAACGGTAACGGACATCGCCGGACCATCTGACCTGACCGCTTCTGCCCAGTCTTCTACCTGCGGCAACAGCAACGGCGGGTTCACTATCAGCGGTGTGACGGGCGGTGCGGCTCCTTATACTTACTCCATTAACGGCACGAACTTCCAGTCATCGGCATCCTTCACAGCACTTGCTGCCGGAGAGTACCCGGTCACAGTGAAAGACGCCAACGGCTGTACCTTCACCAAAACAGTTACGGTAACCAACACGACCGGACCTGCCGGATTCACGATGACAGCGAAGTCTGCTACCTGTGGTGGCAGCAACGGAAGTGTCGCAGTAAGCCAGGTGACCGGTGGTACGGCTCCTTATACCTACAGCAAGGATGGTACAACCTTCCAGTCTTCAGCCAGCCTGACGGGTCTGGCCGCCGGAACTCATACCATTACGGTAAAGGATGCCAATGGCTGTACGTTCACCAGGTCAGCAGTGATCGGGAACATAGCTGGTCCAACTGCTTATGAACTGGCCGCAACGGCATCTACCTGTGGCGCTGCCAATGGTACGATCACGGCCAGCGGCGTAACGGGTGGCACGGCTCCCTATACCTACTCCCTGAACGGAGGTACTTTCCAGAACAACGCGGCCTTTGCCTCCGTTGCGGCCGGAGAATACACCCTCACGGTGAAGGATGCCAATGGCTGTACGCTGGATAAGAAAGTGGTAGTAGGAGATGTGGCAGGTCCTGCCGGTCTGACTGCTGCTGCAACGCCTGCTTCCTGCAAAGTAAACGACGGTACAATTACGGCAGGTCAGGTATCCGGCGGAACCGCTCCTTATACCTACTCACTGGACGGAACCAGTTTCCAGGCCTCGAACAGATTCATAAACCTGGCAGCAGGCGAGTACCAGGTATACGCCAAAGACGCCAACGGCTGCAGTACTTCTACTACAGTAACGGTAGGTGCCAAAGGCCCTAAGGAAGCGACTATCACCTCTGCGAAAGCTACCTGTGGCGAGAACAACGGTTCTATCACAGTGACGGCAGTGACCGGTGGTGTTGCTCCTTATACCTACAGCATCAACGGCGGAGCCTTCCAATCGTCTGCTACCTTCGCCAAACTGGCGGTGGGTACTTATGAAGTGACTATCAGGGATGCCGAGGGATGTACGATCACAAAGATGCACAACGTGGTGAACAACGGCGGAGTGGAGTCCTTCACGGTGACAGGCACGGACGCCAGCTGCGGGGAAAGCAATGGCAGAATCGGGATCAGCCAGATCACCGGAGGCCAGAGTCCTTATACCTACAGCCTGGACGGAGCCACCTTCAAGTCAGAACCGGCTTTCGCTGGTCTTGCAGCAGGTACCTACCAGGTATCGGTAAAAGACGCCAGTGGATGTACCCGAATCGAGACAGTGACCCTTGCCAATAGCCCGGCCTTAACCAATGTGAAGGTTACAACTTCGCCGGTAGGTTGCGGACAAAGTGCCGGTCAGGTAACGATCTCGGAAGTAACCGGTGGAACCAGCCCGTACGCGTACTCGCTGGATGGCCTTAACTTCTCCAGTTCCGCGACACTACGCGATGTGGCACCAGGAAGCTATACCCTGATCGTGAAAGACGCAAAAGGTTGTACCTTCTCAGCTCCGGTCACAGTGGGCAAGTTTGATAGCAAGCTGGCCTATGTGCGCCACATCACCTGCTTCGGTGAAACCAACGGTGTAATTGCTATCTCGGCTACCGGTAAAGATGTCAACACCGAGTATAGCATCGACAATGGCAAGACCTTCGGGAAGGACTCTGTTTTCTCCAACCTGCCAAAAGGCATCTACCAGGTAATCACTCGTTTCTCGCCTACCTGCTCGGTGACGATCGGTTCAGTAGAAATACAGGAGCCGAAGCCGCTACAGGTAGCAGTGACGCCAGGCGCCGGATCAATCGGGAAGCCTAACTCGGCCAGTGCAGCAGTGACTGCCATCAGCGGAGGAACAGGCCCTTATACCTATCAGCTGGACAATGGTCAGTTTGGTGCTGATTCCATCTTCACCGATCTGAGAGGAGGCGAACACAGGCTGGTAGTGAAAGACAAGAATGGCTGTACGACCGAAGTTGTCTTCCAGGTAGAAAGCCTGGGTGAGCTGGATATCCCGAACGGATTCACACCGAATGGCGACGGCAACAATGATCGCTGGGTGATCCGCAACCTCTCTGTGCTGTATCCTGACTGCAGAGTGACGGTGTACAACCGCTGGGGAAGCCCGGTATTCGAATCGAAAGGCTATGCCAAAGAGTGGGACGGCACCCACAACGGGAAGCGGCTGCCGGATGGTACTTACTACAGTATCATCGAGTTCGGAGATTCGAGACCGGCTCTCAAGACGTCAGTTACTATCATGCGTTAAGTGTCCCCTTTAAGCTATCAGCGTTTTATGAAAAAGAACTTATTTATACTACTCTTTCTGCTGCTGGCCTCGGGAGCCGTGGCCCAGCAGAAAGCCCTTTACAGCCAGTACATGACCAATTATTACCTCCTCAACCCGGCAGTAGCCGGGTTTGAGAAGGATGTGAATTTCAAGGTAGGGTATCGGAACCAGTGGGTTGGTTTTGACGGCGCTCCCAAGACGTTCTACCTGAGCGGCGAGGGCGCCTTGTTCAACCGCCACCTGAAACGAAGCCGCAGATCACAGGCATTTCACGGAGCGGGCGGCTATGTTTACACGGATCAGACCGGGCCGACTACCCGTACCGGCGCGCTGGCTTCGTACGCTTACCATGTGCCGCTGAACCGGAAGATCTTTTTGTCTTCGGGTATATTTGCCGGCTTCCAGCAGTTCCGTTTCGACCCGAGCAAGGTATACCTGGCCGATGGCTCCAATGAGCGGGACCCGGTGACGAATCACGGCCGCATAGACGCCTTCATGCCCGACTTAACAGTAGGTGTATTCCTGCATTCTCAGGAGTTCTACTTCGGCGCTTCGCTGTTCCAGGTGTTGGGCAACAAGATCCATGATGCGGATGGGGTAGATGATCCAAGCCGTCTGTCCAGGCACTTGTTTGTATCCGGCGGGTATAACTTCGACGTGAACGATAAGATCCGGCTTATGCCTTCCGGGTTGTTGAAGTATGTGCAGGGAGCCCCGATCCAGGCCGACATCAACCTGAAAGGTGCGTACCACTTCAGCAAGAGAAGACAGAAGTCGGTGTATGACGATCAGGTATGGGCCGGCGTATCGTACCGCACGCAAGATGCCGTAGTAGGTCTGGTAGGGGTGCATTTCATGGAGCAGTTCCAGCTGAGCTATACCTACGATGTGACTGTTTCCCGCATGCGCCATCAGAGTTCCGGCT
>NZ_JSYF01000685.1:0-505 GCF_054824225.1 Pontibacter sp. HJ8 | reverse complement strand
CATCCCTCAAATTTTAAATTAAGATAGAGTAGTTAGTGAAAAATATGTATCAATCTTATTCACAAAGGGTGACGCCTACTGTTTTATAACTATTGCCATCTCAAAACTAGTCAGCATAAAAAAAGGAGCAGTGCCTTTGGACGCTGCTCCTTTTTGTGATGTCTTGTTTTTACAGGCTATTCATAAAGCGGCTGCTGTCGCAAATCCTGCAGGGTGGCCTGCGGCGAAATGCGTTTTGCCCGCAGAAAGCGGCCCAGTTCGTAGGCGTCGTGGTTAGGAGCAGCTGGGTTCATGCTGTTGATGCGCACACGCCCTGCCGAGTGAATGAATTCCTGGTTTCCGCCGATCCACATGGCTACGTGCACCACACGCTCCGGCTTGCCATCCTTAGCGGGTACACCGAAAAAAAGCAGGTCCCCCGGGCGCAGTTCGTCCCAGCCATTGGCCGTGTTGACCAGTTCCCCGATATGCACCTGCTGGGAAGCATCACGCGGTAGCACGAGGC
>NZ_JSYF01000684.1:0-523 GCF_054824225.1 Pontibacter sp. HJ8 | reverse complement strand
AAAGATGTTCAAATCAACATCTTTGAAATTAAGCGTCCTGAGTTAGATGCTAAACTGGTTGGTGAATCTATTGCACAGCAATTAGCAGCTCGTATCTCTTTCCGTCGTGCCATGAAGCAAGCTATTGCTTCTGCTCTGCGTGTAGGTGCTGAAGGTATCAAAGTGCAGGTGTCAGGTCGTCTTGGCGGTGCTGAGATGGCTAGAACAGAGCACTACAAAGAAGGTAGAACTCCTCTGCATACGCTTCGTGCTGATATCGACTATGCTTTGTCTGAAGCTCAGACTGTATATGGTAAATTAGGCATCAAAGTGTGGATTTTCAAGGGCGAAGTTTACGGTAAGAAAGATCTTACTCCAAACGCAGGTCTTGAGACCAAAGGAGGACCTAGCACACAAGGTGGTGGTGGTGAAAGAAGAGGAGGCCGTGGTGACCGTGATCGCGATCGTGGAGATCGTAAGAAAACGGACGGAGCTCCTAAGCGTACGAAGCGTCGCCAATAATTGATTGATAACATTATTAAGT
>NZ_JSYF01000683.1:0-2569 GCF_054824225.1 Pontibacter sp. HJ8 | reverse complement strand
AGGCCAGTTTGTAACTGGCGGAGCTGCTGTTCCAGGTATAGCAACCTGGTACTGTTTCATAGCTTCGCCTGGCCGGCGGGGCCTCACTTTTCTCCTTGATGAGAATCGAGGGCCCCTACCCCCAAAGTAAGCAAAAGAATCAAGACGCTTTTAAACTCGCTGAACGCTCAAACACAAAATCGTCAGTTGCGCACCTGGTAGATGCTATACCTGCGTAGCTGAGGTTGTAAGCTAGTCTGGCTATACCTGCCAGCTATACCTACTCGGACAAGAATTCTCCCCTTGAGGGGAGCCAGAGGGGTGTCTTAGCAGTGACTATGAAACAAGAGCTGTCGAACTTGAAAAGCAGAAGCTCCCCTCCTTGGACAAGGAGGGGCAGGGGTGGTTGGGTACGGTGGAGCAGTAGCTTCTCTACCGCGCTTATACCTGCCTAATGGCAACAGCAGAAAAGTCCCTCTTGGGGAAAAGAGGAGGATGATCGGCTGTAGGAACTTCCCTCTACAGAGGGTTTAGGAATAGGCCTAAACTTACTTTATACCAGGTTGCTCATTGCTACAGTGGCTCGACCCACCCCTCAAGAGTGCTCGAAAAGACAACCAATATTGGAATAACGGAAACGAAAAGACGATTAACAGAATTTCACGCTATGAAAACAGAAGAGTATTTGAAGGGACGAGGCGCGCAGTATAATCCTGCTAACCCTTATCTGAAGCAGGAATATGTAGCCACACACATCGAAGGTCTGGACGAGCCGATGCTCTCCAACAGCAAAACCGAGTTCTTTGCCGAGCATCCCAAAAAGATTGTGAACAAGGTGGAAAGTCCGGATCTGGGCCTCACCTACTCCATGAACCCCTACCAGGGCTGCGAACACGGCTGCATCTACTGCTATGCCCGCAACACCCACCAGTACTGGGGCTACGGTGCCGGTCTGGACTTTGAGCGGAAAATCATCATCAAGGAAAATGCACCGGAGGTACTGGCTAAACAACTGGAGAACCAGAAGTGGCAGGTCATGCCCATCATGCTGGCCGGCAACACCGACTGCTATCAGCCCATTGAGGCAAAAAAGCAACTGACCCGGCGTATGCTGGAGGTGCTGCTGCAGTACCGGCACCCCGTCAGCATCATCACCAAGAATGCCCTCATCCTTCGCGACCTCGACCTGCTGCAAAAGCTCAACCAGCTGGACCTGGTACATGTGAGCATCAGCATCACTACCCTGGATGAGAAACTGCGACAGAAACTGGAGCCCCGCACCGTCTCCGCTTCCAAACGCCTGCAGGTAGTCAGGCAGCTGTCAGATGCCGGTCTGCCGGTGAATGTAATGGTAGCCCCGATTATCCCCGGCCTCACCGATTCGGAGATACCGGCTATCATAAAGCAATCGGCTGAGGCAGGAGCCAGCAGCGCCGCCTATACCATCGTGCGGCTCAACGGCAGCATCGGCCCCATCTTCGAAGACTGGATACGCCAGGCCTTCCCGGACCGGGCAGATAAGGTGCTGAGCCAGATAGGAGATTGTCACGGCGGGCAGCTCAACGACAGCCGCTTTGGCGTGCGCATGCGGGGGGAGGGACGTTTTGCGGAGACCATCAGCAAGCTGTTCAGCATGAGCCTGCGCAAGTACATGCCAGGGCGCAGCATGAAACCTTATAACTATAACCACTTCTGCACCAGGGCAGGTAAACAGACAAGCTTATTTTAAAGATCGAAGCGTACACAGGCTTAAATCACCCGCATCCGCTTCAACCTTTAAGGTATAGCCAGGCGCTAGAAAGCGTCTTTTATCTTATCGATCATGCCGGCTTGTCCATCCATCTGCTCTACCTGCGCATGTCCCCGCGGGTCTGGCGCACCGAGTTGCGGCTCACCTCCCTGCGGCTCTGCTGTTATCACACTAAACTCCCCTTTGCCATCCATGGATTGTCCTTTGGCCCAACGGGCATCCGTCTCGGACATACGATCGATGTGGGTGCTTACGAAGGTATAGTTGAATTCCTGGTTTTCCTGGCTTTGCGGAAAACTGTTCGGAATAGGGTGTACGCCCTTCAGACCACCCAGTTCCTCCAGCACCGCCAGCCACTGGTTCTGATGCATGGTATCGTGGGCGATCAGGAAGGAGAGCATATCTTTCATACCCGGGTCATCGGTAGCTTCCCAGAGGCGGGTAGCCAGCAGGCGCCCGGTTGATTCGGCCATCACGTTGGCATACATATCGGCAGCCAGGTTGCCGCTGCTTATAATCCAGGAACCGTTGAAAGGATTGCCATTGCTATCCACAGCCATAGCACCCAGCCCGGCCGAAAGCACATGCTGGGGGTTCATGCCGCCCATCACGGCCCCGATCACTTTGTCTTTTGCCATATCTTCTTGCAAGGAAAGCGGAGCTCCTTCCAGGTTCAGCGCCACGGCAGTAGCCAGCATTTCGATGTGCGCTATTTCTTCGGTGCCTGTCTCCAGCAGCATGTCGCGGTACCGCACAGGCCCCCTGGAATTCCAGGCCTGGAATAAGTACTGCATGCAAACCCTGATTTCGCCTTCTATCCCCCCGATAGCCTGCTGCAGC
>NZ_JSYF01000107.1:0-1686 GCF_054824225.1 Pontibacter sp. HJ8 | reverse complement strand
TGTAGTTATTAAAACAGCAGAAGGGTATAAGCGAAAGGTCATCGGCACGTATCCTGTCTGTACTGAGCAGGAAGCCATGCAGGCCCTGGATGCTGCTGTTGCGGCTTATGACAACGGGCGGGGAGAGTGGCCGACCATGAGCGTCCAGGACAGAATTGCGTGTGTGGAGCGGTTTACGCACAAAATGATTGAGCAGAAGGATATTGTTGTAAAGCTCATCATGTGGGAAATCGGGAAGCCGTATGCGGATTCTGTAAAAGAATTTGACCGTACCGTAGAGTACATCTATGCCACCATAGACGCCCTGAAAGACCTGGACAGGCAATCATCCCGCTTTGATATTGAGCAAGGTATAGTCGCCCAGATTCGCCGTTCACCCTTGGGAGTGGTGCTCTGTATGGGACCATTCAATTATCCGCTGAATGAGACATTTACCACCATGATTCCGGCTCTTATCATGGGCAACACCTTGCTGTTCAAGCCGCCAAAACACGGAACCTTGTTGCATTATCCGCTGCTGGAGGCATTCAGGGAATGTTTTCCAAGAGGCGTAGTAAATACCATTTATGGCCGGGGGCATGCCATTGTACCGGGCTTGATGCAATCGGGCAAGATCAACGTACTGACGCTGATCGGCTCCAGCAAGGTGGCCAATGAGTTGAAGAAGCTGCATCCGAAAGTGAACCGTCTGCGTGCCATACTGGGTCTGGATGCGAAAAATGCAGCCATCGTTACCGAAAATGCCGATCTTCAGTTAGCTGTTTCTGAGACCGTATTGGGTGCTTTGTCTTTTAACGGCCAGCGCTGTACAGCCATCAAAATCGTGTATGTGCACCGATCTAAGGTGGATGAGTTTCTGCAACTGCTAAGTGAAACTGTTTCAAAACTACGGTTTGGGATGCCTTGGGAAAAAGGGGTTTCTTTGACACCGCTGCCAGAGCCCAACAAACCCGGATACTTAAAGTCGTGTATCGATGATGCCCTTGCAAACGGAGCCCGGGTGATCAATGAAGGCGGCGGCAGTTCATTTGAATCGTTTGTTTATCCAGCCATCGTTTATCCGGTTAACAAGGACATGATCTTGTACCGGGAAGAACAGTTCGGACCCATCATTCCGGTGGTGCCATTCGATGACCTCGAAGAGCCGATTCAGTACCTGATCGAATCGACGCATGGCCAGCAGGTCAGCATTTTCAGCAACGACGCCAATGAAACGGCTGCATTGATTGATCCATTGGTCAACCTGGTTAGCCGGGTGAACGTCAATTGCCAGTGCCAGCGCGGCCCGGATGTGTTTCCGTTTACCGGCCGCAAAGACAGCGCAGAGGGAACATTGTCTGTCGTAGATGCCTTACGTTCGTTTTCGATCCGTTCGTTGGTGGCGACCAAGATGAATGAGAACAACAAAAATCTGCTCAATGAGATCATCGACGAAGGACATTCCAATTTCCTGAGCACGAAATTTATATTCTAAAAGAAACACCTACTTAACATAAAGTATATTATTAGTGACACTTATTATAGAGGATTATCCTCGTATATAATTAGTCTTATAATTTATATTATGTTAAGTAATAAATATGGCAATAGAAAAGGGAGGCTAATTTAACCTCCCTTTTCTATGTTTACTAAATCTCTTTAGGCTTAGTTCTTCAGCTTCTTGCCTACACGCTCAGCATCCGCAGT
>NZ_JSYF01000682.1:0-556 GCF_054824225.1 Pontibacter sp. HJ8 | reverse complement strand
ACTCGCTGAACGCTCAAACAGTGTGTTGCCGTTAAGGTGCACCTGGCAGTGGCTATACCTGTTTATCACCTGTTGAAAGTATGCCTTGTTATACCTGCCAGCTATACCTTGCTACACCTGTTTTTCTTGTCATTTCGACCAAAGGGAGAAATCTGGAGTATCAGAGGGGCCATGCAAGAGTTCAGATTTCTCAATAGCGTTCGCAAGGACAGGCTTGGTGCAGAATGGCCCCTTGGGATAGAGATGACTTTACTCTTGCCATAAAACAAGAACTAGAGCCACAGCAGTAACAAGCTCTCCTCCTTGGATAAGGAGGGGGCAGGGGTGGTTGGACCCGGAAATGCGAATGCTTCTTTATAGCACTTATATCTGCCTAGTCGCAGCGACAGCACCCCCCTCCTAATGCGGATAACATTCGGCGCAAGAACCTTCCTCCCCAAAAGGTAGATTTTATTCCTATTCTATTATCCCAGTTATACGCAACACAGTTTAGTGAAACAGGAAATTAGCTTGTATGATTATCCTCCGTTTTGAAACACATCAGAGAAAAAGGAAG
>NZ_JSYF01000681.1:0-1129 GCF_054824225.1 Pontibacter sp. HJ8 | reverse complement strand
AGTTTGAAATTCAGCATTTGTCAGGTTATAATTACCGGATCACCCTCAACCTCTATTTTGATGATGTGAACGGAAGCCCCGGGGCCCGCGACCCGAGTATTATGGTGCGGATTTTCGAAAAACAGGGCAATACATCAAAAGGAGATCTGCGTTTGCCTCTTCGCAGTGACACTTTCGTGAATTATACGGACATCGCCTGCACTACCGGTGAGCTACGAACAAGGCGCCTGGTCTACTACCAGGATGTGACGATGCCACCAACCGTTTTCAATAATTCCCAAGGCTATTATGTAGTATGGGAACGCTGCTGCCGTAATAGAACCATCAACAACATAGTGTCTCCGGAGGCAGCGGCACAGGCCTTCTACATGGAGTTTCCACCTGTTATTGTAGCAGGTGTTCCTTTTGTCAATTCATCGCCACAGCTCTTCCCCCCTCTCAGCGACTACGCCTGTGCCAATGAGCTTTTCTACTACGACTTCAGTGGTACAGACGCGGACGGTGACTCGCTGGTGTATGACATGGTAACGCCGCTGAACGGCTTCAGCAGCTCCGCACCCGGCAACGAAATGCCTCCCCCGGCCCGCGGTCCCTATCCGGAAATCAAGTGGTTGCCGGGCTACAACCAGGCCAACCAGATACAAGGCTCCCCTCCCATGACCATCGACAAACAGACCGGACGCCTGACCGTACAGCCAGCCAGTGTGGGCCTCTATGTGTTTGGTGTCCGCGCCCAGGAATATCGCAATGGTGTCAAGATAGGGGAAGTCCGACGTGACTTTCAGCTGCTGGTGAAAGATTGCCCCCGCAACGAAAGCCCGGTGGTATTGGCTAAAACAAGCGGCCAGCGGTCCTTCTATACCCCGGGCGAGGTGTTACGCATTGGCCCCAACGATGCACGCTGCCTCGATGTATTCTTTACTGATCCGGACACCAATGAGCCACTGACACTTTACGCCCGCCCTGTAAATTTCAGCAACAATAACTACACCTTTACCGGTCCTACATCAGGTGTCGTCAATACGAGCACGGCTTCCGATTCGCTCAAAGCTACCTTGTGCTTTTCTGAATGTTTTGATACCGGCGGTAAAGTGTTTAAAATGGACCTGATCGTAAAAGACAATGGCTG
>NZ_JSYF01000680.1:0-1165 GCF_054824225.1 Pontibacter sp. HJ8 | reverse complement strand
CAAGTTGCGCTCACGCTAAACTTGCGGTATGCATGGAGAAGCTACAAAGTACCCGCAATACCCAAACTTCCAACAACCTACCTATACCCAATAATCGAAGTAAAAGAAACTTTCCGCATCGGCTGCCTCGAAACCGGATTGATCGCTTCCACTACCCCTTGCTTTTTCAACTGCTCAAAAGCCTCCTGGTAATTCCCCCGGATGTAGTTGGTTCCGATATTATGATGCCGGTAGATGCTGTCCAGCGGCAGGTTATGGTAATAGGTGGCTTTGCCTGCCAGATCGGCAATCAGGTTCTTAACAGAGTACCGGTACTGCTCCTGGAACAACGAAAGCTGGTGCTTGATATTGGCCCCGAACAAAGGCACCCCATCTTCCTGGCTGTCGCTGTACATGAGCATGAGCTCCTTCATTTTCATGTAGGCCGTGTCTGTCTTGGACGCAAAGAACAGGTAATGGCTGGTCTGGTTCTTCTTGGGGAGGCTAATCTTGAAACGGAAGGTCTTATACTCCTTTTCTTTGAAAATCTCCTCAAAGCGATCCACTATAAAGTCTTCGCGCTGCGTCGCGTCCTGGTAGCGCTCGCTGAAGTCCTTGATCCGGGCCAGGCGTTCGGCACCGAAGAGGTCGAGCAGCTCATTGTCAGCTGCGCCCTGCAGGGCGGCGCGCAGCCGGGCCGGTGTGAACAGCATGAAGAGGTCCAGGCCCCAGCGCTTAACAGATTGCAGGAGCAATTGCTGTGAAAAGGGATAGCCAAAGGGGTCGAGGTAGAGCAGCGTGGGGGTATCGTTACCCAGCAGCTTAGCCAGCAGACTGAAATTGGCTTCCTCGTGCAGCATCACCGGTTTATGCACCAGATTCTCGTAATAGGGCAGGCTCTGCAGGTTCTCTTTCAGCCTGGCAGCAACCGCTTTCTTCTCGTCATTAAAGAAGGTCCGGACCGTTTTGTTGAGGTTGTACTTGTCGGTAGCCCCGAATATGCTGTTGAGTATTTTGACCGGTGTGGCCGGTTTTCCCTCCTCCGGTTTCCCCTCCCCTGCATACAGATCGATGAAAGCCAATGCCGGATTGGATACATACCGCTGCCCCTGCAGGGTCGTATTGCACCAGGCCTTGAAGTACTCATTGAGTAGCTCGGACTTGATCTCTGCGGTGCTTCGCTGTA
>NZ_JSYF01000106.1:0-24463 GCF_054824225.1 Pontibacter sp. HJ8 | reverse complement strand
CTATACACACAAGACATCTACAAAACCTGCTTGCCGGCAGAGGAACACAGCAAAAGTGGGATAAAGTGGAGATTGTGGGAGAAAGTGGGAGGATGTTTGTATATTTGTGTCGTGAAAACCCCTTTCCGACATACGGTTACCCTGCTGCTGACCCTGAGTATTTTGCTGGGTTCGGTGGGTGTTGCCCTGAGTGAACAGCTGTGCCGGATAACTGGTTTGAAAGAGTCGGTGATGCAAAAGCAGCCGGATGGTTGCTGCCAGGAACCTGCCTCTGGGTCAGAGGAGGATGACTGCTGTACGACAAAGCTTTCATTCGAAAAGCTGGAACCGGTCTCTTCGCTTAAAATCTTCCAACTGGAAGCCCCGGTTTTGTTTGCCGTAGCGCTTAAGCCCCTGCTCCTGCCCGGGCCAACTGCTACAACGACCGATCATCGCCTCCTTGCTTACTCGGACAGCGCTCCCCCACTTTATGGGCGCAGCCTGCTGCATCGGCTTCACACCCTTATTGTCTAGTATTTCAGTTTGCGATGCTTTTGCGCCGGCGCCTAGCCTGGGCACTCTTCTGCATTCAGAAATTTTAACCAACAAGGATTTATGTTTTATACCATACCTGTGCGACACTTCCGCCGAATGAGCGGCACGCTCGCGCTATTGCTCACCATACTTCTACCGGCCACGGCCCAGCAACTGAGCGGCAGGGTGGTCGATCAAACCAACACCAGCCAACCCCTGATCGGTGCCAATGCGGTCTGGAAAGGCACTACCAAAGGCGTCTCAACGGATGCCTCCGGCTCCTTCACCCTTGAACTGGCCGACGCGCTCACACCTGAGATCATTGTTTCTTACATAGGCTACAAACCGGACACGATCGATGTAACCGGCAAGTCCACGGTACTGGTTTCCCTGGCTCCGACCAGCTACATCAAAGAAGTGGTCGTGGAAGGACAGCAGACCCGTTACTCTTCCCTCACCCCTACCAATTCCCAGATCATCACTTCCCGTGACCTGGAAAAGTCGGCCTGCTGCAACCTGGCCGAAAGCTTCGAGACCAATGCATCGGTAGAAGTATCGACCACGGACGCCGTTTCGGGGGCCAAGCAGATACAGATGCTCGGACTCGACGGCTCCTATACCTTGCTGACCACTGACAACGTGCCGGCCCTGCGCGGCCTCTCCACCCCGTATCGCCTCAACTACCTGTCGGGCACCTACATCGAGTCGATCGACATCATCAAAGGCATGGGCTCGGTTCTCAACGGCTACGAGTCTATTTCAGGGCAGGTGAACGTGAAGCTGAGGGACCCGGAGAAAACCGAACGGCTATACCTGAACCTGTATGGCAACAGCCTGGCCAAGTACGATGCCAACCTGAACGTATCGGCACAGGTGAGCCCGAAGTGGAGCACACTGCTGATGCTGCACACCGACCACCTGGGCAACCGCGTGGACCGCAACAAGGATGGCTTTATGGACCTAGCGCTGGGCACCCACCACAACGTGTACAACAAGTGGAAATTCATGAGCGGCGATACCTGGGTATCGGAGTTTGGCTTCAATGCCTTGCGGGAAACCAAACTGGGTGGGCAGATGGACTACCAAAAGGGAGAACCCCTGGGTCCGCAACAGCACTACGGCACCGAATCGGAAACAGAACGCCTGTCTTTCTTCAACAAGACTTCCTATACCTTCCCGGGCAGGCCTTACCAAAGCCTGGGTCTCATTTCTTCGGGCGTGCACCACAAGTTCAACTCCCTGTATGGCCGCAGTCCCTACAACGGCGAACAGAACACGGGCGATCTGCGCCTGATCTTCCAGTCCATCATCGGGCACACGGGCCATACCTACAAAGTGGGCGCCAGCTTCCTCTACGATGACTATACCGAACGATTGGATGCACACGCCTTTGCCCGGACAGAGCAGGTACCGGGTATCTTCGCCGAGTACATCTTTAACAATTCAAAGAACCTGACCGTAGTGGCAGGCGCCCGCACCGACTTCCACAACCTGTACGGCACCGTGTTCACGCCGAGGCTCAATGTCAAGTACGACCTAACCCCCAACACCATCTTCCGGGTGGCAACAGGCAAAGGGTTCCGGGTAGCTAACCCTATTTCGGAGAACACAGCGGCATTGGTAAGTTCCCGTGCGTTCGTATTCCGGGAAGAGCTGGAGCCTGAGAAAGCCTGGAACCTGGGCGGGTCGTTTACCCATTATTTCGAACTGGGCGGCCGTCCGGGATCCTTCATCACTGACTATTACTATACCACGTTCCAAAACCAGGTCGTGGCCGACCTATACAGCAACGCCAGCCAGGTCGCCTTCTATAATTTGCAGGGCCGCTCTTTCTCCAGGAGCTTCCAGGCAGAGCTGCAATATGAAGTTTTGAAAGGCTTTGATGTCAAGACGGCTTACAAGTATTTTGATGTACAGACCACGTATGACGGAAAACTGCAGCAACGCCCTATGATTCCGCAGCACCGCTTCTTTGTCAACCTGGGCTTTGCCACCCCCTTTGACAAGTGGCGCGCAGACCTCACGACGCAATTTTTTGGCCTGATGCCGCTGGCCTATATGGAAGGACAGGGTGGCGCTGCCAACACCCGTAACTCCGAGCGGTTCTATACCCTGAACGGGCAGGTATCGCGGGCATTTAAGCGCTGGGAGGTATACCTGGGGGGCGAAAACCTGCTCAACTACCGCCAGCCCAACCCGATACTGGGTGCCGGCGATCCGTTTGGATCTGACTTCGATGCCAGCATGGTATGGGGGCCAATTACCGGGAGAGTCATTTATGCAGGGCTGCGCTTTAAAATCGAATAACGGCACACGCTTTGCAAGACGTAGCAAACCGGATCAGAAGCAACAAATCAATACTCTAACTTAATCAATAACTTTACAAACATGAAAACCCTCAGAAATTTAGGATTAGCACTGGTTGTGTTCTTTGCAACACTCAGCGCCCAGGCCCAGAACGGCAACGAAAAGACAGTTCAGATCAAAACTTCGGCTGTATGCGACATGTGCAAAAAGACTTTGGAAAAAGCGATGGCCTATGAGAAAGGCGTCAAAACCTCGTCACTGGATGTGGATTCCAAGCTGCTGACAGTAACCTTCGACACTAAAAAGACCAACGAAGACAAGATCCGGAAGGCCGTCAACGAAACAGGCTACGACGCTGACAACAAGCCGGCTACGCCGCGCGCTTACAACAAGCTGGATGACTGCTGCAAGAAAGACGCGGTACACTAGTCTGCTTATACCTTCAAAAGCAAGGGGGAGCCAGTATCATACTGGCTCCCCCTTGCTTTTGAAGGTATGCTGTCAGAATTAAAACTGGAAGCCTAAGTGGAAGCCGATGGATAAAACGGGGGTACCTTCTGTGTAGTGAAAGTATTCGATCCGGAAGCCGGACACGCCGTTGCGCAGTATATTAAAATCGTTTTCCAGGTAGCCGTAGAACCCTACATCTGAGGTACGGACGTGGCGCACCGAACCGTCCAGGGTACCATCGTCGATATTGGAATTGATTTCGGCCCGATGCCTGGCTCCCGGTCCCGCTCCGATACGGGCCCGCAGCATATCGTTCTGCATCAGATCATAGGCTAAATCCAGCGAAGCCATGTAAAACGTGTTGCGGATGGTATAGATTTCTTTTCTGGAGTCGTAGCGGGAAGCATTCAGGGCCCCGATGTTTAACCCCAGCGAAAGCCGATCTCCCAGGTAACGGTTGTACTTATTGTAGAACATCAACCCCTGGCTGTCATAATCCGAGAGCCACACATAGCTGATGCCCGCCTTCAGGACGTTCGGATCTTTGTCCGCATGGGCCTTATGGAGAGGCGCCAGGGTCACCAGCAGGATAAAAAACATAGCAAGCGCAGGTATAGTTTTTTTCATAGGAACAGGAAGTTAAGCACATGCTTCTGAATACGTACGTCATCCGCAAATGGTACAGTCCGGCTCGGCAACCTACCCGCCTATACCCTTATTTTACAACATCCTAAACGAGGCTGCTGGCTACTGCTTTGTCTTGTAGAGCTGCCACCAAGGCAGGTATGGCTTGTCATGGTGCTCGTAGTGGTACCCGAAAAAATAGCAGCTGACAAACGCCCAGAAATGGTTTTTGGCCTGCGTGCCGGATTTATGCCGGTTACCGGGTGCATGCTCCCCGCGGTGCGGCAAGTAGGTACCGAAGTAGAAGAGTTGAAACGTGGCCAGTATGGCAGGCAGCATCCAGAAGAGCACCACGTTCTCCAGCGGAAAAAACAGCTGCAGCACATTGTAGGTAATGGCCATGAGCACGAGCTGCCACCAGGTAATGTAGTTTTTCAGAAAGCTGTAATACCAGGGCCAGAACGAACCATGATGGTAGTCCGGGTCTTCGTCGGTAGCCACGTGGCGATGGTGCTGGTGATGCCGGGGCAGCAGCCGCGGGTACCAGTTGTAGGCAAACAGTAAAGCGGTCATCGTGCCAATGGCCCGGTTTAGCGCCGGCCTGCCGGGAGCGGCCACCCCGTGCATGGCATCGTGCGCCGTAATAAAGAGGCCGGTATAGAGGTGCGTTTGCAGCAGCATTAACAGGTAAGGCAGCGGCGAAGCAAACTCCACAGGAAAGTGCAACAGGTATACGAGCAGCCCGAACCAGCTCATCACCAGGGTGGCTGCAATCACTATACCTCTGCTGTCGCTCTTTTTTTTGTGTGTCATCCGAATATTGAGAACCGGCTATACCTGGCTGTAGGCCTATTGCAGCAGCGCCGCCCGCACCTCCTCCATCAGCCACATGGGCGTGGAGGTTGCACCGCAGATACCCACTGTATCCCCGTCAGCAAACCAGTCCGGCTGCAGCTCCTCTACCTTGGAAACAAAGAAAGTAGCGGGATTGGTGTCCTTGCATACCTGATAGAGTACTTTGCCATTGGAAGACTTGGTGCCGGATACGAAGATAATCTTATCAAACTGCGAAGCAAATTTCCGGAGATCCTTGTCGCGGTTGGAGACTTGGCGGCAGATGGTATCATTGGCAGCTACCTCATACCCCTGCTGCTCCAGCGTCTCTTTGATGTTGTAAAAGCTATCGGTGCTTTTGGTGGTCTGGCTATAGAGCGTGATCTTCTTGGGTAGTTCGTGCTGCATGAGCTCTTCCACATTTTCAAACACCACGGCCTGGCTGTTCGTCTGCCCCAAAAGTCCCATGACCTCGGCGTGTCCGTGCTTGCCGTAGATGAAGATGCGCTCCTCCTTGTCATAAGAGCCCTTGATGCGGTTCTGTAATTTGAGCACTACAGGACAAGAGGCATCGATCAGGGTCAGGTTATGCTGCAGCGCCATCTGGTAGGTTTGGGGCGGCTCTCCATGCGCCCGTATAAGCACCGGAACATCCCGCAGCTCCTGAAGCTGTTCATGGTTAATGATCCGCAAGCCCCTCTTCTGCAGCCGCTCCACTTCCACATCATTGTGCACAATGTCGCCCAGGCAATAGAGGGATCCCTGCTCATCGAGTATATCTTCTGCCATCTGGATGGCATAGACTACGCCGAAGCAGAAGCCTGAATTTGAGTCGATTGTGACCTGAAGATTTCGCATATACAGTTATACAGCCAAGGGCTGATATTGTTTAACCGTATCCCGTTGTTTTAAGCCCTCATACAAAGAAATCGTCAGCAGCAGCATCAGCATGGAGTACATCGTGTCTTCCACAGGTATAGAAACGATGCGCAGGCCCAGGTTATACCTGTCGTCATACCAGACGATGGGCAGGTAGGTGAGCACCCCGTTCACCAGCAGAAAAGGTACCAGGTGCACCAGGTAGGCCAGGTAAAAACGCCCGAGCTTCCGTGTTCTGAAAAAGAAATAATGCAGCCCGAGCATAACGGCCAGCAAAGTAAACGTGATGGAGGTATAGAGCTTTTCGAGGTTGAAGACAGCCAGCAGCAGCAGAACCGGAATCAGCAGGAGCGTTATACCTTTGGCGTACGGCTGCAGCAGGTCTTTTGAAAGGTAGGCGTTGAGCACTTCGTATATGAACACACAGGCATAGGGCACCGTGATAAAAAACAGCACTTCCTCCAGCGGCATATTCAGCAGGTAGATCCCGACCAGGTACTCCTCATTGAAGCCCCAGACGCCCGCTTTGGTGAAGAGTACATCCCATAGAATGAACAATGCAGCATTCACGCCGATGGCCGGCCACAGATAGGACCAGTTTTTATAAAAGGCCACTTTCCTGTCGAACGAGAGCAACAGGGGGAACAGGATGGTGAAAATGTTCAGGTATAGGTAGAGAGGCATTTAGAGGACGATGCTTTTCAGTGTTTGCTTTTCTTCGGGGCTGCAATGGTCCTTGGAAAGCATAAAGTCGCGCATGTTACGGGCCATGTCTTCGGACAGTCCGGATGCCGGATGCGCTTTCAGGCCGGCAATGATCAAGGTCTTATCTTGCTCCAGGTTTTTGCTCATGTTCAGGTAGCGGGGCACATAATGCTCCACAGTGAAGCGCAGAAACCGGATCTCTGGGTTACTTTTTTCCAGCTGAACGGCCTGCTCAAATATTTCGGCTGACTGCTGCAGGTGTTTCATCTTCATGTAAGGATTCCAAACGTGCTTTGCCATCACGGCTTCGGACACCGCTTTGTAAGCCAGCACAACCGGGTCTTTGTCTTCATAGTCGCGCATCAGCTCATAAAAGCGCTTGCCGGCTTCACTGTCTTTGCTGGCATCCAGGAACTGCGCACGCAGATCGGGCAGCTTATACTTCTTCGGGTTATCCGCAAAGGCGACAGAGGAGAGAATCAGAAAAAGAGAAAATAAGAGTAAGCGTAGCGTCACAGGTTAGATCACGTTAAGTCTGTACTTGAGATACGAGCCCAGCAACAAAGCAAGCTTCGTGTTGTCAGGTACTCTTACGCGCTCGTTCAGGATATGGGTTGCCGTCAGGCATTGGATTTTGCGGAAAAGCTTCCGGTAGTAAACGTAGGCCAGGTATACGCCCATTCGCGCCGAACGGGGCAAGGCCATAATGCCGGCATACGCATCTTCAAAATCCTTCTCGATGTCGGCCTCGATTTCCTCTTTGCTGGCGTTGTTGAAACTGCGGATATCGACTGCCGGAAAGTAAACGCGTCCGCGCTCCTTGAAATCACTCTGCATGTCGCGTAGGAAATTCACTTTCTGGAAGGCGGCTCCCAGGCTGCAGGCCGGCTTGCTGAGCTGCTCAAACTGCTGCTCGTCTCCTTCACAAAACACTTTCAGGCACATCAGGCCCACCACTTCCGCCGACCCATAAATATACTCCTTGTAAAGCGCCGGATCGTATACATGATCTTCCAGATCCATGGCCATGCTGTTGAGAAAAGCCTCCACATACTTCCGGTCTATCCCATACTCGTGCACGACGCACTGAAAGGCGTGTAGCACCGGATTCAGGCTGATACCTGCTTCAATCGCCTCAAAGGTCTGCCGGCGGAAATCCTCCAGCAGTTTTCGCTTGTCATGCGCATGGAAGGTATCAACAATTTCATCGGCACTGCGCACAAAACCATAGATGGCGTAGATGGGCATGTGAAATTTGCGGTGCATGGTTTTGATGCCCAGCGTGAAGGAAGTACTATACGCCTCCGTAATGACTTTACTGCATTTGAGGCATGTATCTTTGAATTGCTCCATATCGTGGGTTTGCTTAGCTGCTGACAGGTAATTTCTTATCGGGTGCCAAGGCACAGTCTTTCGCCACCTCCTCTGCCACTACCTGCCCCGAAATCAGGGAAGGCGGCACGCCGGGACCCGGCACGGTCAATTGCCCGGTATAGAAAAGATTACTCACTTTTTTACTTTTCAGGCTGGGCTTCAAGAGCGCCGTCTGCAACAGCGTATTGGCCAGACCATAGGCGTTGCCTTTGAACGCATGGTAGTCGGCAATGAAATCGCGGTGGGCATAACTGCGCTTGTACGCGACCGCACTTCTTATTTCCTGCTTGGTCAGACGCTCCAGCCTGTCCATGATTAGCTGGTAATACTTTTCCCGTAGCTCCTCGGTATCGGACAGCCCCGGGGCAACCGGCATTAGTACAAACAGGTTCTCGCAACCAGCCGGTGCCACGGTATCATCTGTCACCGATGGGGCTGACACATAAAACAGGGGCTTGGCAGGCCATTGGGGATCGGTATAGATCTCATGCGCATGTGGTCCGAAATCTGCATCAAAAAAGAGGTTGTGGTGGCGCAGGTGCTGCAGCTTTTTGACTATACCCAGGTAGAAGATCAGGCAGGATGGCGCCATTACCCGTGTCTCCCAATACGTATCGGTATAGCTGCGGTAAGCCGGCGCAAGCAGGTGCTGCTCTACATGGTGGTAATCGGCGCTTGCCACCACCACATCGGCCTCAAACGTGCCGGTACCGGTGCGAACGCGCCGGGCTATACCTTGCTCCACCTCCACCTGCTGCACGTCCTGGTTGTAGAGGATAGCAACGCCTTTTTCCTCCGCCAACTGCACCATCCCTTCGATGATCTTAAACATTCCCCCCATCGGGTACCAGGTACCGAGGCTGATGTCGGCGTAGTTCATCAAGCTGTAGAGGGCCGGTGTGTTCTGCGGCAGCGCCCCAAGGAACAGAATCGGAAATTCCATCAGTTGGATGATCTTCTCATGCGAAAAGAAGCGGCGGATGTGCGTGTGAATCGACTGAAACACATCCATGCGCAACACATCCAGCAGTAGCCGCAGACTCATGAATTCGCGCACCGATCTGCCGGGCTTGTAGACCAGCTGATTGATGCCTACTTCGTATTTATAGGCCGCCTGCTGCAGGAATTTATCCAGGCGTGCTCCGCTACCGGGTTCCCACTGCTCAAAAAGTGCTTTGAGTTCATCCAGCGAAGCGGGTACATCCACAAAGTCATCTTCCCCAAATACTACGGTATAGGAAGGGTCCAGCCGCAGGAGGTCGTAATAATCAGCAGTCGTTTTGCCAAACTTGTTGAAGTAGCGCTCAAAAACATCCGGCATCCAGTACCAGCTGGGTCCCATGTCAAAGGTGAACCCGGCTGCCTGGAAGCTGCGGGCGCGGCCACCGGGCGAGGCATTCTTCTCCAGCACCGTTACCTCATACCCCTGATCGGCCAGGGAAGTGGCAGCTGACAGGCCCGAAAAACCCGCTCCTATTACGACTACTTTGCGATGAACCATAGAGGGAATTACTACTTTTTGCGGTTTAAGTTGTAATTAGTCGCCATAAACCTGAAGCGCTTTCTTCAATTCTTTACGGGCAATGTGGATGCGGTTTTTCACGGTTCCGATCGGAATACCCAGCTTTTCGGCAATTTCCAGGTACTTAAAACCCGTATAATACAGCATAAACGGGGTGCGATGCTCCTCGTTGAGTTGCCCGATGGCAGCCATGATATCACTCATCATAAAGGCAGCTGTCCCCTGGTTGTAGGTAATATAATTCTGGTCCGTGTTCAGGTACTGCAGGTATTCACTGCTGTCTATGTTGCTGCTGCGCTTGGTGATCTTGTTGTAGTTGTTGATAAAGGTATTGCGCATGATCGTGTAGAGCCATGCTTTGAGGTTAGTGCCGGCATTAAACTTATCCTGGTTGGTGATCGCCTTCAGCAGCGTTTCCTGCACCAGGTCTTTGGCATCATCCGCGTTGCGGGTCAGGTTCATAGCCACTGGACGCAGGGAACCAGCAGCGAGCTGAATGTGGTGGGTGAAATCTACTGCAGTCATAATGTTTAATGATTAATATGAAACACTAAACAATAATACGGAATGAATTTATAAAAGTCTAATTCTTGTTTATTTATTTTTGCAAAACACTAAACAACTAAAACAACCCTCTTCTGATCGTGCTATACCTAAGCCCATAAAAAAAGCCATACCTGCAACAGGTATGGCTTTTTTTATGCAATCGTAAGGTAAGCGTTGAAGTATTAGGTAGTGGTGGGCAGGAGCGCAATAAAATCGCCTATACACGACAAGCGCCGCATGTTTTCCGGAAAGGTCAGGAACTCATATTGAGCCTGCGCCCCATATACGTATAAGGTCGCCTTCGGAAAAGTAGCGGAAAGTTTGTGGAGGTAATCCTGCACCTGGTCCCGGTCCGGAACCGCCGTCAGCACGGTGCAGAGAATGTCGGGTTGGCACTGTTCGTAGGTTTTCTGCAGGTCCTCGAAAGGGAGATTCTGACCCAAATAGATCACATGCTGATGATGAGCTCTGACCAGGTAATTCATATACAGCAGGGCAATCTCATGGAGTTCGCCCTCCGGCAGGTATAGCAGGTAAGTCGGGGCGTCTTCTCTGCGCTTCACCACCTGCCCGTCTATGGCTACGATCAGCTTCTGGCGTACCAGGTTACTCACAAAGTGCTCGTGCGCAGGACTGATGTTATTCGTTTGCCACAGAATGCCGATTTTATGCAGAAACGGGTATACCACCTGCAACATCGTCTCATGGAAACCCAGTTGTAATATGGCCGTGGAAAAAACTTTATCGAACCGCTCCTCGTCCATCTCTACCATCGCCGATACCAGGGCGTTGATGTGATGCGAACAGGAGGAAGTCTCCTGTTCGGCCAGTTGCTGCACCGTTAGTTTCAGTTGCTCAGGGCTCATCCTAGCTATTTTGGAGATCTTATAGCCTTGCTCGTTCAGCAGCGAGATATTGAGCAGCGTCTTCAGGTCGGAGTCGCCGTAGTACCGGATATTGGTATCCGTACGTTGCGGGCTGAGGACATTGTAGCGCTGCTCCCAGATGCGGATCGTATGTGCCTTGATGCCAGAAAGGTGCTCTAGTTCTTTGATGGTATACTGTCCCACGTTTGTTCTCCCTGTTGTTGTTTCCGAATGATTGCGTATGCCGCTTTGAAATACTTCGGTGTCACCCACAGCATACCATAAGATTCTGAGCCATCGCGGCCTTCGGATTTATGATGCACTTTATGCGCCATGTTTAATGCTTTCAGGTAAACGTTAGACGTTTTACCAAAAAGACGGATGCGCCTGTGGATGAAGACATCGTGTATTACAAAGTAAGCCACGCCATACAGCGTAATGCCTGCCCCTATCCAGAATCTGTAATCGATGGGCTCACTGCCAAAGATAAAGAATAACATCGCAAGGGTACCATAGTAGGCAAAAAACAGGTCATTCAGCTCAAAAGCATGGCGGTGGCGCGTGTGATGGGATTTGTGCAGGAACCAGAGAAACCCATGCAGCACATATTTGTGTGTGGCCCAGGCCACCCCCTCCATTGCTACAAAAGTCAGTACCATAATTCCAAATCCCATCAGCATACTCATCAAACAACAAGTTTAACAAATGGTTTTAAAACCTTTACAGAAATTACCAGCTAAGTTTCTGCTTGTTCACAAAAGCATCGATCCCTCTCTGGCAGTCTTCGCTTCCGCGGGCAACGGCGTTCATCTCGGCCGCATACTGCAGGCCATCTTCCAGTGACATTTCCTGCACCCGGGCGATCATCTCCTTGGTCACCTCCATGGATTGGCGGGAGTTCTCATTACAAAGCTTCTGGGCAAAGGCAAACACCTGCCCTTCCAGTTCCTCAGCCGGTACC
The DNA here is from genome assembly GCF_054824225.1 of Pontibacter sp. HJ8. Taxonomy (NCBI): domain Bacteria; kingdom Pseudomonadati; phylum Bacteroidota; class Cytophagia; order Cytophagales; family Hymenobacteraceae; genus Pontibacter; species Pontibacter sp. HJ8. The sequence continues at coordinate 12,882 of NZ_JSYF01000106.1, read as the reverse complement.
ACATAGTTGACCAGTCCGTACGACTGGGCTTCGGCAGCCGGGATCAGGTCGCCGGTCAGCAGGAGCTGCTTGGCACGGGCCTCCCCTATTTTGCGAAGCAGGAACACCTTGACGATGGCAGGGATAAAGCCGATCTTGACTTCGGTGTAGCCGAACATCGCTTCCGGCACCGTGAAGGTAAAGTCGCAAATGGTCGCCAGGCCGCAACCACCGGCAATGGCATGCCCGTGTACCTGTGCAATCACTACTTTTTTGAGGGTATAGATCAGGCGAAAAAGCTCCATCAGGTGGGTGGAATCCGCCAGGTTGTCGTGGTAGTCATATTCCTGCAGTCGCTGGAGATATTCCAGGTCGGCGCCGGCACAAAATACCTTGCCTTCCGCCCGCAGCACGATCACCTTACAGGCCTCGTCGTCTTCTGCTGCTGTAAAAGCCCGCTTCAGTTCTGTCACCACTTCGGCATTCAGCGCATTCCGCTTTTCGGCTCTGGCCAGGGTAATATATCCTACACGCTCTCTGACCTCATAGTTGACGAAGTCCATCGTCTGGGTTTGAGCAGTATCTGTAGTTTCAGTCATGGTAGTGTCTTCTTTAGTGTTGTTGTACATACCGGCGAGCCGGTGTAAAGTATACGCAAGTACTTCGGATAAGCTCGTATAAGATAAGCAAAGCCAGCTAATTCTGCTGCACTTTTATCCGGCAATTCTTATTTTTTCTGTCACAAAAAATACACCAATAATGCCTACATTCTAAGCATTTATTTGATTTATAAGGATTTACAAAACCCCTAAACCTTTTCCAGTTGTAGAGTCCTCCGGATAATATTTTCCGGGACTCACCAAGTGAGTTAACAGATATTAGATGGCAAAGTTTAATACTGGTTACAAGCAGGCTATGATCAACTCAAAATCAGCTATAGCCATACCCAACGGACTGGAATCGTCCCTTCGATCACAAACCTTATAAACCGGAGTAAATCCTATCCCCCACTCCACAACTTCAGTCTGCCTTCTGACGTAAAATAAATTTGCTAACGAACGTTAGGTTGCATAAATTTGTTGTTACCTATATAAACAAACACCAGTGAGCAGGAAAGAACAGATAGAGCAAACGGCTACCGCCTTGTTTAAGACCAGAGGATTTTCGGCTACGTCGATGCGCGACCTGGCCAATGCCCTGGGCATAGAAGCGGCCAGCATTTACTCGCATATTCGTTCGAAAGAAGAGATTCTGCAACGGGTCTGTTTCCGGATGGCAGACGAATTTTTCGGAGCCATCGACACCTCGGACAGGAAAGATGCCAGCGCCTCGCATAAGCTGAAGCAAGCTATTGCGGCCCATGTGCAGGTACTGACCCGCAATACAGAAGCTTCTGCCGTATTCCTGCAGGAGTGGCGTCACCTGAGTGAGCCGCATCACAGCGCTTTCCTGGCCCTGCGCGACAGGTACGAAAACTACTTCCGTGACATTATCCGCCAAGGTATAGCCAGCGGGGAATTTCAGGTGCCGGATGAAAAGTTTGCTGTTCTCACCATCCTGTCCGGACTGAACTGGATTCATACCTGGTACAAGCCGGAGGGCAAGATGACACCGGATGAGATTGCAGAGAACCTGTCGGCCATGTTGCTGAATGGATTGAAGAATAACCTGAACTGATCTATACCTGATCCTTGTCAGGCTGTCCCCTTAACAGCCCGGCAAATTTACTGAACCTTAAAACCAAAGAGCATATGTACGGAGGAGGAAACGTTTTCGAAGCTACCAAATTCGACGACCTGCAGGCCGAAGACCCGGTCCAACTGGCCGAATTTGAAGCACGCATTGCCCGGGGCGAGAAGATCGAGCCCAACGACTGGATGCCGCAACTATACCGCAAGCAGCTCATTCGTATGATCGAGCAGCATGCCCATTCTGAGATCATCGGCGCCTTGCCAGAGGGCACCTGGATTACCCGGGCTCCGGGCTTCCGCCGCAAAATGGCCCAGATGGCCAAGGTGCAGGACGAGGTAGGACACGGCCAGTTGCTCTACAGCGCAGCCGAAACGCTGGGCAAGAGCCGCGAACAAATGCTCGATGACCTGGTAAGCGGCAAAAGCAAGTATTCCAATGTGTTCAACTACCCGGCGCTTACCTGGGCAGATTCCAATATCATTTCCTGGCTGATTGACGCAGGCGCGATCGTAAACCAGATGGCAAACGCACGGGGTAGCTACGGCCCCTACTGCCGCGCCCTGGAGCGTATCTGTGCAGAGGAAGCCTTTCACCTGAAGTATGGCCACGACGCCGTAGTGCACATGGCAACCGGTTCTCCGAAGCAGCGCGAAATGATACAGGCTGCGCTGAACCGCTGGTGGCCGCCGATCATGACCTTCTTCGGCCCTTCTGACAAAATGAGTACGCACACCGAAACGCTCATGCGCTGGAAAGTGAAGATGGCCTCAAACGATGAATGCCGTCAGCAGTTTCTGGACATGTACGTGCCGAAGATCTGGGAACTTGGCCTGACGGTGCCGGATCCGAATCTGAAGAAGAACATGGAAACCGGCCTGTGGGAATATACCGAGCCGGACTGGGATGAGTTCAAGCGCGTGATCAACGGCGATGGCCCTTGCAACGCGGAGCGCCTGGCCGTACGCCGCACCGCCGAAGAGCGTGGCGCCTGGGTCCGCCGGGCCATGCTCAGCCCGAAAGCAAAATACGTGAAGCCGTTAGCCTAACGGCAATTATAAATTAAGAATTAAGAATTATGAATGGGTTTGAAGTCAAGCGCTAAAGCTGCCATACTTACTTTCAATTCATAATTCATAACTCATCATTCATAATTCTCAAAAGAATGAGCTTAAAGTCCCTTGACCCGAGAGTAACACGACTGAACCTGCCGGAAGGCGAGCTCCCACCCATGGAGCCGAAGCAGGAACTGGATCAGTTTGAAACATACGAAGTCTTTCATCAGAGAAAAGAAGGCACGGCCTATACCTATGTAGGACCGGTACATGCCCCGAATGAGGAGGTCGCGTTTCTGTTTGCCAAAGAGCAATATGGCCGTCGCGCCACTTGTGTAGGGATGTGGATAGCCCGCACTGCACACATCCTGGTGACGCCTTATGCAGGCGATGGGGAGAACGTCTACGACATGATCCGCGCAGAAGCTCTTTCCGAAAAATCAGAAGCACCGGAGGCCTACGAGATTTTCCACCTCAAGAAGCGGGGCAAAGCGCATACACACACGGGACGCGTAATGGCCACTTCCTACCAGGAGGCATTGCAGGAAGCCCGGAACCAGTTTGGCGACAAACCTCCGGTAGTCAATGTATGGGTGGTGCAATCAAAGCATGTGTTGCAGTCTGCAGAAGAAGACAAGGAGATGTGGACCACCATACCTGACAAGAAGTACCGCGAAGCGACTGCCTACAAGGTGATGGACAAGATCACGAAATTTAAAGAAGAGCAAAAGAACATACCAGCCTGATGAACGAGCAAGCAATAAAAGACCTGTTATACAAACTGGCCGACGACCAACTCATACTGGGCCACCGCAATTCCGAGTGGACCGGCTTCGGTCCGATTCTGGAAGAGGACATTGCGTTCTCCTCGATGGCGCAGGATAAGATCGGCCACAGCCTGGCTTTCTATACCTTGCTGCAGGAGCTGGGGGAAGCAGAGCCCGATACGGTTGCCTTCACGCGTAACGCCGGTCAGTTCCACAACAGCCAGTTGGTGGAGCTGCCTAACGGCGAGTACGACTTCAGCCTGATCCGCCACTTCCTGTTTGATAATGCCGAGATGATCCGCTTCGAGATGTTGTCGCAGTCCACTTACGAGCCCATTGCCAAGGTGGCTACCAAGCTCAAGGGCGAAGTAAAGTACCACGTGCTGCACGCCAACACCTGGATCAAAAATCTGGGCTCCTCTACAGAAGAAGCCATTCTCCGCCTGCAATCCTCTTTGAACGAGGCTATACCTTACGCACTGGGATTGTTCGAGCCATCCAGGTATGAGCAGGAACTGATCAGCGCGGGCGTATACCCAGGCGAAGAAGCTGTAAAGGCCGAGTGGCTACAGCGCATACAGGCCGTGCTGGACAAGACAGAGTTGAAACTGCCTGACCTGGAAAGTATAGAACCGAAGTTTGGCGGTCGCTACGGTGAGCACACCGAGCACCTGCAGCCGCTGCTGGACGAGATGGCCGAAGTGTTTGACATCGACCCGACAGCTGAGTGGTAATTTTTAGACGCTAGATATTAGACGTTAGACGTTAGACATAAGATTTCTATTTCTCGTCTTTCTGTCATCCTGAAAGGATCTTGTTAGGGAGTAGCCAAGGCTTAACCTCTTTTCTACCAAGGTCCCTATGGGATGACAAAAAAGGGAAAAGATAAATAAAATGACACGGACCAAGAAAGACATATTGACCCTGCTCGAAGAGGTGAAAGACCCCGAGATACCGGTGTTGTCGCTGGTGGATCTGGGTGTGATCACAGGTATAGAGATTTCGGATACAGGTCACGTCACCGTGCACATGACCCCGACCTTTGCCGGTTGCCCTGCCATGGATTATATGCAGAAGGATGTGGAGCGCACCCTCGAAAAGCATGGCATCACCAGCCATACGGTAAATATGACCTTTGACAACCCTTGGGACAGTAACAAAATCTCTGAAAGAGGGCGGCAGCATCTGAAGGAGTTTGGACTCGCGCCACCTCCCATGTATAACCTGGTGCTGGACCTGGACATTCTCGAATATGCCACCTGCCCCTACTGCAATAGTGAAAACACCACCATGCGTACCCCTTTTGGTCCAACCCTCTGCCGCTCCATGCACTATTGCAACGACTGCCGGCAGATGTTTGAGCAATTCAAACCGTTATAGAATGTAATTCGACATTGTTCCCTATACCCCATAAAAAAGAAGCCTTGTCATGCAGATGACAAGGCTTCTTTTTTGAAGTTTCTGATTCCTAGAACTTCTCCATCTCTGCCTGCACAAAATCGGCCAGGCTCTTGATGTAGTCGGCACTGAAGTCGAACTTGATGCCAGCTGCTTCATATACTTCCCCGATAGAGACGGTATAACCCAGACTCAAGGCACGCTTGTAGGCTTCCAGGCCAGCGGCAGGATTCTCTTTGTAGTTCTTCCATACCGCAATAGCACCCAACTGAGCCATCGCATACTCTACATAATAGAAAGGCACTTCGTAGATGTGCAACTGCTTCTGCCAGGTATAGGGCTTATACTTCTCCAGTCCGGACCAGCTTACTTCCAGGTGGTTGAAGCGTTCAAAAATAGCCAGCCATTCCTGGTGGCGTTCCTCCTGCGTGTGCTCCGGATGCTCATAGATCCAGTGCTGAAATTTGTCTACCGTAGCTACCCACGGGAAGGTCTCCAGCACACTCTCCAGGTGCGTGCGCTTGGCCCGGCGCAGTTCATCCTCATCCGCAAAGAACGTATCCCAGTAATCCATCGAGATAAGCTCCATCGACATGGAAGCCAGCTCAGCCACTTCGGATGGTGGATGTTTGAAGGCGCCCAGCGCCAGGTCGCGGGTCAGGAAGGAGTGAACAGCGTGGCCGCCTTCATGCAACATCGTGATCACATCGCGCAGGCTGGAGGTCGCATTCATAAAGATGAAAGGCACTCCGATTTCATCCAGCGGATAGTTATACCCGCCGGGAGCCTTTCCTTTCCGGGACTCCAGATCCAGGTGTCCCATCTGACGCATGGTCGCGAGGCAGTCGCCCAGGTAAGTATCCAGGCTATAAAATACCTGTACTGTTTTCTCCAGCAATTCCTCACCCGACTTGAACGGCTCCAGCGGCGCTTTTCCGCTTGGGTCTACGTCCAGGTCCCAGGGCCTGAGTTCATCCAGCCCCAGCAGTTGCTTGCGTTCCTGGTCAATCTTTGTCAGAAGCGGTACGATCGTCTCTTCTATGGATTGGTGAAAGTCAAAGCAGTCCTGCGGGGTATAGTCGAAGCGGCCCATGGCGGCAAACATGTAATCCCGGAAGTTGTCGAAGTCGGCGTTCCTGGCTACCTGCGTGCGGAGACGCAACAATTCGTCGAACAGATCGTCCAGTTTCTGCCGGTCTGCGGTCCGCCGCTCCTGAATAGCTCTCCAGGCTTCTTCCCGCACCTGCCGCTCATTGCGCTTCAACCGGTCGGCCGCACGCTGCAAGGTCATTTCCTCCCCGTCCAGCGTCACGGTCATGGCGCCTGTGATGGCTGCATACTGCTGTTGCTTGGTGCTGATTTCGGTGGTAAGCGATATGTTTTCTTCCCGGAAGATCTCCAGCGCACGCTGCACACCACGCAGGTATATCCGGTACTTGCCCTGGTCCAGCCCGCTCACATAAGGCGAGTGCATCAGCTTCAGGTTCAGCTCATGATCGTAAGGAGCTATCTTCGGCTCAATCTCTGACACGAAATACTGAAAAGCCTTGGTAATCTCCTCGTTCTGTGTGTCGCAGGTCATCCGGATATAGCGCCATCCCAGGTCTTCGGACAGCACGCTTTCCAGCTCACTCCGGTCAGTCATCCACTTCTCCAACTCCTCTACTGACTCGATTTGACGGGTTTTGAGTTCTTCAAAGTATGGCTGTATGGTTTCCCATGTATCAATTTTAAAATTTTCTGACAGGTAAACCCTCTTTTTTCGTTCGGGTACTTGTATCATAGCTTCTGTTTTACTCATTGCGTGTTATGTAAGGGAGGGTAATATAGGAACTTCTTCTGAAAGTACAAAAAAAAGCAGTACTATATCGGCAAGCGATAGAGTACTGCTCCGAACTGACTTATTCAAACATTTCAGCCAATTTCGATGACGACATTGGAGGTAAGCGGGTGCCCCACACAGTTGAGCACATAGCCTTCTTCCAGCTCGGCATCGGAGAGTCCTTCACGTTCATCCAAATGTACTTTTCCGCTTAGGCACTTGCCCCGGCAGGCCGTGCACAGGCCAGCCTGGCACGAGTACGGCATATCAACATCCTGGTCCAGGGCCGCCTCCAGTATGGTCTGGTCCGGCTCTACTTTCACACTGTATTCTGCTCCTTCGTAGATGATGGTGACCGTCTGCGTGGTGATCTCCCCGTCATCTTCCGAGGCCAATACAGCGCCATGTTGCTCCTGCTGCTCTTGTTGCTCGACGAGCTTGTTGCTTACAAAACTCTCCCTGAAAATGCGGTCAGCGGGCACATGCAACACATGCAGGGCTTTTCGCGCTTCATCCATCATCCCTTCCGGGCCACACATATAGTACAATGCCGACTCAGGTTTGGTCAGTTTCAGACGCTCGAGTATCTTGAGCATCACACTCTGGTTCATGCGGCCGCGGTGCTCGCACTGATGCTTCGGCTGGCTGAAGATGTAGGCCGTGTGCAACCGGTCCGGATGGGCTGCTTCCAGCTCTTCCAGCTGCTTTTTAAATATCACCGATTCTTCATCGCGGTTTCCATACAGGAGCGTCACTTTGCTGTTCGGTTCCCCCGACAATACTGCCTTCAGGATGGACATAAGCGGCGTGATTCCGCTGCCTGCTCCAAAGAGGATAATATGGCGATTCTGGCTGGCATCAGGCACCAGGTTAAAGTTGCCCAGCGGCTCCATTATTTCAATTTCTTGTCCTACCTGGAGCTGATCTAATAAGTAATTGGAAACCAGACCACCTTCTACACGTTTAACTGTTACTGACAGCCTTGCCCCTTCATGAGGAGCACTGCAAAGTGAGTAAGAGCGGCGTACTTTTTTGCCTTCGATCGGGAGAATAAGCGTCAGAAACTGCCCTGGCTTATAGGCTATCGTTTTTTTATCAGGATGTTCTAAATGTACTGTAATGGCATCTGAAGTTTCCCGGGTTATTTCCACAACTTTCAGATTGAAATAAGGGCTACTCATAATTATATTTTTAAGCTCAAAGATTTAGTATGCCAACACGAATTGAAACTGAAAGTTACGACAAACTATTCTGTCCGTAGAAAATTTCATATAAAATTAAGCGCCGTCACAACTTTAACGTAAAAAATCCGAATCTGTAATAGGATGAACACAGAATGAAAAAAAAGCCGCACATTTGCGACATATTGCAGTATAATGCAATAAACGGGTACTAACCAACACCCGCATTCCGTTCTCAAAAATACAACTACTGAAAACACCAATGCTCTACAAACTAACTCTCAAAAACTGTGAAAAAACCGTAGTGGTAGATGACCGCACCTACGAGTACATTCAAAACAATGCGTACCTGCAGCAGATCGAATTTCTGAAGCACCTGCGCATACACTCCAACGGATATGCTTTCTTTCAGAAGAACTGGCCTCTGAAAAACGGAAAGTACCGAAACGAAACAATTTACCTGCACAAGATGATTGGTGAGCAGCTGCTGGAAAAGCCCGAAAGCAACATCAAATTGTATGTGCATTTCAAGAACGGCAACAAGCTGGACTGCCGCCGTGAAAACCTGGAGTGGGCGCAACTCTGCAAGATTGTGCGCAATACTTCCAAGACTGAAAATAAGCTGGGAGTGCGTGGCGTACACAAAGAGGCACAGAAGTATCGTGCAATCATTCACCACAACAAACAACGCATCAACCTGGGTACCTTTGATACACTTCAGGAAGCAGCCCAGGCCTACAGCAAAAAATCAGAGGAACTTTTCGGCAAGACCAAGAGCCTGAAAACACTCTCCAAGTATGTGGAAGAATTAGCTTAGTTCTTCTTATACTTGCGTGGCGGAACACTCTCCGCCTTTCTTTTACAGGATGGACAACACAAAAAAACTTAGTGATATACTAAGCAAGCATGCTATTGCCTTTGGGCCCGTACTGGATGCGGACCTGAACGGCAATGCTGTATGCCTGCTTGATTTTACGGCGGCCAACCAACGGCTGAAGCAGACCGACCTGCGCGACACAGCCCAATTTGATGAAGCTGTAAAACACATGCTGCAGGAACAGCATGCTACAATCGGCGTAGGAGGCTACCTGGAGAACAGGTTTATCTACCACCGCAGCCCGCACTTTGATGGGGCCGCCGAGTGTCGGAACCTGCACCTGGGGGTGGATGTATGGCTGGAGGCTGGAACAGCTGTTTTTGCTCCTCTTGCCGGGAAAGTGCACAGCTTTGCCAACAATGCCAATTTCGGCGATTACGGCCCGACCATTATTTTGGAACACGAGTTGGAGGGCGTTCCCTTCTATACCTTGTATGGCCACCTGAGCAGCTCATCCCTGGAAGGTATGGCAGTAGGAAAAGTATTCAGGAAAGGAGACGTGATTGCAACGGTAGGCCCTTTCCCGGAGAATGGCCACTGGCCGTCGCACCTGCACTTCCAGATCATCCGCTCCATGGAAGGAAAGTACGGGGATTTTCCGGGAGTGGCAACCCTGTCTGAAAAGGAAGTATACGAGGCTCTTTGCCCTAACCCCAACCTGATTCTGCAATGCCGGCACCTGCCGCTCTAGTTGCCATTCGTTCAGAAATTAACCAAATTTGAACTCCGGTGCCCCAACGGGCACCGGAGTTTTTAATTTATCTCATACCTGACAACATGCCTGACCTGTTTAATTTCGACGCGTACAGCAGTACGGTTACCAATATTGTGATGCTCTATGGCATGCGCCTGATTACAGCGATCATAACCTTACTCATCGGTCTATGGGTGATCAACTGGCTCAACCGACTGATCTACAACCTGATGGTGCGCAAAGATGTGGATATTTCGTTGCGCCCCTTTATGAAAAACCTGCTGGCCATCATCATGCGGGTGCTGCTGATCATACTGGTGATCGCCCAGTTGGGCTTAGAGATGACTTCCTTTATTGCCATACTGGGATCGGCGGGCCTGGCCATTGGTTTGGCTCTGCAGGGCAGCCTCTCCAACTTCGCCGGTGGCGTGCTCATCCTTACCATCAAACCCTTTCGTGTCGGGGATTACATTGAGGCCCAAGGGCAGGCAGGTACGGTAAACATCATCAACATTTTCAATACCGTCATCAAAACGCCTGATAATAAAACCATCTTTATACCCAATGGTCCGCTGGCCAACAGCGTCGTGGTCAACTATACCATTGAAATGACCCGCCGGGTGGAGTTGAAATTTGCCGTATCCGTAAACAACGACATAGGAAAAGTGCGGCAACTCCTGCAGGATTTGATCAAAGCAGATGACCGCGTCCTGCCGAATCCGGAACCCATGATCGTAGTATCGGACTTTGCCGGGCAAAATGTAACGATCAGCGTACGCGTCTGGGTGCAAAAGGAAAACTTCTGGAGCTTGTCCTGGGACATGAACGAACGTGCAAAATCAGCTTTTGTAAAAGAAGGTATAGTGTGACGCCGGTACGGCGTCATGCGGTAATGCCCAATAAGTAACAAAAACAGGTATAGGAAGATGAAACGACTCCTATACCTGTTTTTTTGTAAATCGGGTCAGGCAGGTTTCCCGGTCTTGCTTGTTCGACAAGATGCACATCCCACAGTAGAGAAAGTCAATTCGACCTGGCTTCTCTATTCGCCCCGAGATTAACGGTACGCCAGGCTGGCATCAATCAAATTTAATCGCCTTGACAGGTTTGATACGGGCTACCATGGCAGCAGGTATGAGGATGGCGAGCATGGTCATCAGGAGTGTTATGACGTTCAGGATAACGATGACACCGAAGTTCCAGCTGATGGGGACCGTATCCATGTAATAGTTTTCGGGATCAAGGGGGATGACTTCGAAATAGTACTGAATCACGCAGAAACCCAATCCGATGACATTGCCCCACAGCATACCTTTGAGTGTAAGGTTCAAGCCTCTGAAGTAAAAGATCTTTCGTATCTGCGCATCGGTTGCCCCGACCGCCTTGAGCACCCCTATCATATTGATGCGCTCGATGATCATGATGAACACCGTGGAGACCATGTTGAACGTGGCCACGAAAATGATCAGCACCAGAAAGATGATCACATTTTTGCGCAGGAGCTGGAGCCAATCAAACAGCTGGGCGTGCCGGTCTGTGATCTTTTCGAGCTGCAGGTCGTAATTCATTTTGTCAAATACCTGATCCGCAACCACATCGATCTGATCAAAATCCTTCAGAAGGATCTCCACGCCTCCTGCCACTGAATCTGGCCAGTTGTTGAGTTCCCGTATCAGCTGCAGATCGCCTATCACAAAGACTTCATCAAACTCCTCCAGACCTGTGTTGAACACCCCGGACACTTTCAGCTTCCGGGCGCGCGGGGGATTTTGTATGAAATAGAAAATCGCCTCATCGCCGACCTTCAGCCGGAGTTTATCGGCGATGCGCCTGCTGAGCATGACGTCTTTGGAAGAAGCCGTATCGTTGAAGCTAATTAGTTTTCCTTCGTCCAGATTCTGCTTCATGGCATCCAGGTCGTAGTCTTTGCCCACACCTTTCAGCACCACACCCAGCACCTCATCGTCTGTTTTGATGATCGCCGTTTTGCGGGCGAAAGGCTGTATGTGCTGTATACCAGGTATATCCTCGGTGCTGTTGATGCCGGTAGCGCTGCTGATGGGGGCACCTTCAAAGGAATTGTTGGTGTCGTACTTGCTGATCTGCAGGTGCGCCCCAAAGCTGAAAATCTTCTCCCGGATCTCATTCCGGAAGCCTTCCAGAATGGCAAATGACACAATCATGATCGCAATGCCCGCAGCTATGCTAATAATTGCTATTTTTGTCACAGACGTGGTGAAAGAACCGGCCTGAACTTCAGAAATTTTATCAGATATGTATTTGGAAATGTTCACTCGCTTGCGTCTAAAACGCCTTAAAGATAGGTATGAAAATTGACTTATCCCCTATTACGATGATACACCCTAGAGTTATACTTTACGGCGCCCTGCTGATCAGCTTCAACAGCTGTTCGCCCAAGCAGACGGCCGCCATTGCCGCAGCCCCGAGCGCCCCGGCCACCGAAACTTCCCAAGCGCCTGCACCAGCCGCCAAACCCATGGCCCTTGGTGCGGAACAAATGGACCGTTACCTGAAACACCTGCAGGGCAAGCGGGTCGGCATGGTCGTGAATCAAACCTCTGTGATTGGCAAGACCCATTTGGTTGATACCCTGCTAAGCCGCGGCATACAAATCACGACCATTTTTGCGCCCGAACATGGTTTCCGGGGTGAAGCCGATGCTGGCGCCCATATCAAGGACGGCAATGACCCGAAGACAGGATTGCCCATCATTTCCCTTTATGGCAGCAACAAAAAGCCATCCCCGGAGCAGATGAAGAACCTGGATGTGCTGGTATTTGACATACAGGATGTTGGCACGCGCTTCTATACCTACATCAGCACCATGCACTATGCCATGGAAGCCTGTGCTGAAAATAACAAAGCGATGCTGGTTCTGGACCGCCCCAACCCTAACGGACATTATGTAGATGGCCCGGTGCTGGAGATGGAACATAAATCCTTTGTAGGCCTGCACCCGATTCCGATCGTGCATGGTTTGACGGTGGGTGAGCTGGCCAAGATGATCAACGGAGAGAAGTGGCTGGAAGGAGGCAAGAGCTGCAATCTGACGGTTGTTCCGATGGAAAGCTATACCCACAAGATGGCCTATGAACTACCGGTGCGCCCTTCCCCTAACCTGCCCAATGCACAAGCCATCGCGCTATACCCTTCCATCTGCTTTTTTGAAGGTACGAATGTGAGTGTGGGCCGTGGCACTCCTACTCCGTTCCAGGTATTGGGTAGCCCCTTTTATCAGAAGAAAGAGTTCTCGTTTGTTCCGGTAAGTACGCCGGGTGCTACCGACCCGCCGCACAAAGGCAAAACCTGCTACGGCATGGATCTGACCGAACCGTCGAAGGCACAGCCGTTCACGCTGGCATACCTGATTGAATTCTATAATAACTCTTCGAATAAGGA
>NZ_JSYF01000679.1:0-3829 GCF_054824225.1 Pontibacter sp. HJ8 | reverse complement strand
ATATAAACTTTTAAAAGAACATTGGACCAGCAAGGAGGCAAGTAATATAATTTCACCGCACGGTATTGAAAGTTGGAAGGCTACCTTTGAAGAATTTGGTTTACTTTATGTACTATCAAGAACAGACGAAATCATCATAACTGATGGTGGGCAGAAACTTAAGGATGCAGGAGAGAATGGCAAGCAGTTAGACTTTGCAAAAGCAGGGGTGTCATTGCTCTTAAGGTATCCTTTGACTGGTCCTCCTAGGAGGAAGAGGGGGAAAGCCCAAGATGAGTCAGACATACTGCCTTACTGGTTCTTATATGCTAGTATGCTTGAATTAGGAGGCTATTTGTATCGTAGTGAGATAGACCTGATCTTATCTAGAGTATTCAATATAGCACAAATTCCCACTACTATTGAATTGATCAGAAAGCTGCGTTCAGGAGAAGAAAATTTGAATAGCATAAGAGAGACAAACACTATTTCTACACCTGCTTTTTATAATACTATGAATATGATAGTTGTTCATGCTTCAATGAACTATCTTTTATGGAAAAAAGAAGATGTGATTTACTCTGGAGTCAAAGACATTAAATACACATTCCCAAAAGACATGCAAGCATTGGTTACAGATTCAATGGGTGGTGTAATTGGAAATCCAGAGTGTGAAGAAGATAGCAGTTTTTTAGAGAGGATGCCTAGTGCACCTGCATTTGTAGATGAGAAAGAGTACTTTAAATTTCTAGCAGCGCCTCTATCCCTAGAACCTAAATTTAGTGAAAGTAGCACATCCACGCCCTTTAAGTTTGGTGAATATTTAATATTGAAAGAAGGCATACATTATACTTATATTGATGGCCTCACAATTAAAGGCACTATAAATACTCTATGTAGAGTGGCTGTACAGCAAAGAGTTATTCTAAATCATAATGTAAGCTATACATACATAGTTTTAGGCAAAAGGAGAAGCTCAGATGGACAGATAATTGTAGATTTACGGTCTGCTAGACCAATTACCAACAAGGAAGCTTTAAAACCATATTTAGAAGATTCTAATGGATAACATCAATGAAAATGAACTAGTAGATTCTGGCGCAATACCACCAGATGACTTTTATGATGATATTGAAAGAATAAAAGAAATATCTAATTATGAGTTAGAAAGCTATCCAGATTTAATTGATAGACTTAGAAAGGCCACTTCTCATCTATTGATAAGTGAGGAAAAGTTAATATCCATAGCCACTGCATTGATTGCAGGAAATCTTATACTACAAGGACCACCAGGTACAGGGAAAAGTAGTATAGCTAGCGCAATAGCAAAAGCATTTCATTGTAATTTATATCCTGTAACAGCCCATGAGGAATGGAGTACCTATGAGCTAATAGGAAGACAAACTATAGTTATTGGAGACGATGGACATCAGCAAGTATTACCAGTTAATGGGCACTTCACTGAATCAGTAATCCAATGTGCTAATTCAATTGTGAAGAATTTTGACAATCCAGTGGAGCCTCAGGCTACTTGGCTCTTTATTGATGAGCTTAATAGATGCCACGTTGATAGGTCATTTGGAGAGCTCTTTTCACTGTTAGGCACTAATGAATCAGTATCCGTTAATTTATCCCATCAAGTTGAGGGCAATAGATTACTTGTTACTCCAAAAAGATTTAGGATTATCGGCACTATCAACTCTATAGATAGACAATTTGTAAATAGTCTTAGCCAAGCGATAAGACGCAGATTTAACTTTATTACAATAGACATCCCTCAGAGGAAGCTGGAAGGTGAAGATTGGGATTATACTGAAGCAACTCCTTCCATTGCTGTTAGAGAATATCAAATAGTAATAAAGCAAGCAGCTGAGCGTGTTTCTAACAAAGGTCTTGCTTCATTTGCTGAAGTTGAGTTGTTATTATCCGATGGTGCCACTTCCTTAGTTAAAGTGCTATTTGATACGGCAGAACTAGTAAGGTATGCTACAAAAGGAAGCATATATCCCTATCTACCTATTGGAACTGCACAGCTTATTGATGTGCTTGAATTATTTGCTACTAATATCTTTGCTTTTAAGGTACCACAAAAGGAGTACAGCAGAGTAATGGATTGGGCAGCTTCAATCAAATTGGCACCTTTGTTTGAGGCAGATACTATTACCCCTCTTAGCCTAGAGACATTTGCAGACAAACTTAAATATCCTTTCAATGATATCACAAAGCGTGAAATCAAGCAAATAGCTGCTGCAGGGATGTTCTTCATAGATTAAAATGGAAGCAAAAGGTTTCTTTTATGAAGCACTAGGGCTAATTGTAAGCTATCTATCATCTAGAAGTGTTGAACTCAACGCTGTTGCAAGTTTTGATATTAACGATGAGGATGATGATTTTCATTCATTCTTGAATGAAATAGAAATTAGGCACAATATAGCCTACTTAAATAAATTACAGCCGATTCTTGAAACGCTTATAAAGAAACTATCAACGAAGCCGAGGCTGGTTAAAGAATTTTCTGGACTCCCAATTAATGGAAGACTTGATGTAAATAAATACGTAGCATCAGGAAAATTCATGTATTCTGGTGATGTACTCTACCCAACAATCAAATCTGACATTTCTTTTAGCACACCTGAGAACATCCTTATAAGTAATGTATTAAGACACATAAGTAGACAGCTTTCAACATATAAGTTGAAAACCAACACTGCAGAATCATTGTATGTGAACATGTTCTATGAATGGATTCACCTACAGTTAAGAAATACTAACTGGAGTTTAGTCGAGAGTAATCAGGGTTATGATAGGCTAGCCTTTGAGACTAAAAGACGTTTGCTTAAAAGGCAAACAGGTAATCAGCAAGGTTATCAAAATTTTATAAGTTGGTATGATGAATGGAGGGTGAAAGGTAGTAAACTGAACCCTAACCAAGAAGAAGAAATTGCCAAAAGTATATTAGCCTTTCCAACCAGTTCTTCATTTGATGAGAAAATCTTTGAAATTTGGTGTTTACAGTATATTGTAGAGGTACTAGTTTCAATTGGATTTGTGGTAATTGAAGGCCCATACCCTCTTCATAAAAGAAGTGAATCATATATCTATAAGTTGCATAATGGCGAAGTTGAGCTACTAATCTGGTTTCAGAAAATGGAGCCAATAGGAAAACCTCGTTGGTACTACACAGGAGCGATGGGTAAAGCTTTTAACGGTATTCCTGATGTAGTTATTACCTCAAATCAGGTTTCTTCTCCGCTTGTCATAGATGCAAAGTATAGAATGATGGAGAAAACTAAAGCAGAAGAAACTTATAAGATGCTAGGGTATTTTGAGAATTTCAGAAACTCCTTCCCTGGCTCTAACTTTATTGGCATTCTCCTTTTCATCGGCAACGAACATAACTTTACTAACTTAAAAAGCACTGAGGGTGCTTCTGTTTCACTTCTGTCTGTGCCAATTCTGAATCATAAGTCCTCTACACTGGGTAATTCCCTCTCAAGGGAACTGAAAGAATGGCTAAAGCTGAGTAAATTATAACCAATTTAGTTTACACTAAAACTGGAACAAAGTAGGTATCACATTATTTAGCAATATTGAGCAAGTGCATATTAAAGAGAGTTGATAATTTCTTGAACGTTATTGCTGGGAGAATTAACTAAATTCGAAACAGTGTAGACTCTCATCTCCTTTTCATTGAATGGCATCAGCAGGGAGAGTAAATCATCTTGTGTTTCAGTATCATTTAACCATAGCTCCTCAGCCTCTAGCGACAGTATTACAGGCATCCTATCATGAATAGGCTTTACCACTTCATTGGCTTGAGTAGTGATGATGGCATAAGTATGCAATACTT
>NZ_JSYF01000678.1:0-1117 GCF_054824225.1 Pontibacter sp. HJ8 | reverse complement strand
TGGCTGAAAAGGTAAAGAGCTGAAAGAAATCATTGGCTTCGGTAAGGCCGCGTTCCTGGGGTTGCATGTCAATGTTGGAGTACTCGTATTCCAAGGGGTTTCGCACCAGCTTGAAATCCTGGAAAGCAAAGGTTTTGCTATAATCCAGCTTGCTTTGCGCATTCGGGTCAGCCCCGTCGCCGTCATACATGGCTTCGATGAAGTCTATACCTTCGGCAGCCAGCGCAATGTCGTAGGTATCGGTAGCGGAACACATCGCAAACAGAAATCCGCCTCCCGCACAGAAATCCTTGATCTTACGGGCTACAGCGCCCTTTAATTCGGAGACCTTCGCAAATCCCAAGGACTTGGCAGAAGCCTCAGCTTCCTGCTGCTGCTCCTGGTACCAGGGGTAGTGCCGGTAGCTGGAGTAAAACTTGCCATATTGCCCCGTAAAGTCTTCATGGTGAAGGTGTAGCCAGTCATACTTTGGCAGATCTCCCCGCATGATCTCTTCGTCATACAGCATATCGTAGGGAATTTCTGCGTAGGTCAGCACCAGCGTCACGGCATCATCCCAGGGCATTTTCGACTTGGGGGTATACACGGCAATCTTCGGTACTTTCTCCAGTTTCATCACATCCATGTTTGCTTCCGGATCACTGATTTGGGTAAGTATGGTGTTGTACTGCGCATCAGAGATAACCGAGTAACTGATACCGCGTACCACGAGCTCGTTCTCCAGTTGGGGCGCATGCTGAAAGGCAAAGCTGCCTCCCCGGTAATTGAGCAGCCAGTCCACGGGAACGTTCTTGGAAAGGGCCCAATACGCCGCGCCGTACGATTTTAAATGGTCTTTCTGTGCCTCATCCATTGGAATGAGTATGGTAGAAGCTGCCACCTGTAAAGCAGGCAAGAGCAGGAGGCAGAAGGATAGAATATAGCGAACAAACATCTTCGGGGGCTAGGTGTTAGAACAAATATATTAAAATTGGTTCTTTTTTCAGAAAATGGCGCTAAATTAGAACCTTAGCGCACTACAATTATACTAACGTAACTTTATGTGTTGCGCATATAAAATTCTGCTCCATGAACCTGCTCGATAATATTAGAGAGAGTATACGCGCCATCAAAAGCA
>NZ_JSYF01000677.1:0-776 GCF_054824225.1 Pontibacter sp. HJ8 | reverse complement strand
CAGGTTGCGGTAGGTTTCAGGCGATACAGTTTGGTAGAACACCTTCTGACCAATGGCTTTGGAAAACTTTTCAGCCATTTCCTGCCCGGTCAGCTGTTCCCCGGCCACCCCGACCGTTTTGCCGATAAGCTGATCCCCTATTTTAAAGATTCCGTAAGCACACTTGCCGATGTCTTAGCTGGCAATGCCGGCCATTTTTTTGTCATCCATCGGAAATGTGAGGTATAGCTTCCCGTCAGGTCCTTTTTTAGGTCCCATGCCGAAATAAATAAAGTTATCCCAGTAAAAGGAAGCTCTCAGAAAAGTGACAGGCACTCCTAACTCTGTAAAAAAATGGTCTGCTTCCCCTTTGGCATCGAAGTGCGGTACTTTATACTTTCCCTGTAGGGTAGGCATGCGGTCATCCTCCAGCGGTACCCATTTGCGGGTGTCTTCGAGCGTAGACCAGATGACGTGTTGCAATCCGGCTTCTTTTGCTGCTTCAGCCATACTACGAGCTTCTGCCAGTTCTTTTTCGGGGGAGAAATGCGCCCAGAAGAAAGTCACAAAATAAGCACCATACGCTCCTTTCAAGGCCAGTCTGAGACTTTCCTTGTCATCTATATCAGCGGCCACCACTTCGGCTCCCAGCCGGGCGAGTTGTTTCGCTTTCTCAGAATCGGAGTTTCGGGTAATGGCCCGCACAGCAAATTCACTGTTACGGTCCTGGAGAATGGCATGGGCAACACCGCCTCCCTGGGCACCTGTTGCACCAAAAACGGCAATTATCTTCTTTT
>NZ_JSYF01000105.1:0-8454 GCF_054824225.1 Pontibacter sp. HJ8 | reverse complement strand
CGACTATATCGTGGGTACTTCCATGGGAGGTATAGTGGGGGCCCTGTATGCGGCGGGTTACTCCCCTTCCGAGATCGAATACCTCATCAGTACAGAAGCTTTTCAGGCCTGGGCGACCGGCAAACCCGAGCAAAACTATACCTACAACTTTGCCTCTCCCGACCCCAACCCCTCGCTGCTGAAACTGCACATCTCCGTGGATTCCACCTTTCAGGCGAGCCTTACCTCAAACCTGGTCAATGATGCCTCGCTCAACTTTGCGCTGGCACAGCTGATGTCCCAGCCTGCTGCCCGTGCCAATTACGACTTTGATAAGCTGATGGTGCCTTACCGCTGTGTGGCAGCCGACATTTTTACCCAGCAGCAGGTGGTCCTGCGCAGGGGCCAGCTGGCAGACGCTGTCCGGGCTACGCTCACGGTGCCGCTCTTCTTCAAGCCCATCCGGATAGAGAAACGCCTCCTCTACGACGGAGGCCTGTACAATAATTTTCCGGTGGATGTGGCCAGAAATGATTTTAACCCGGATGTCATCATCGGCGTGAACGTGTCCTCCAAGATATACAGCGAGTACCCCTATGACAAAGACGAATTTGACCTGGCCCACACCCTGCTGTATGCCATGATGTCCAACTCCGACTCTACTGCACTCAGCAGCAAGGACGTATACCTGCAGCCGGATGTTGGCAACCTCACTTCACTTGATTTCAAAAACGTCAGTGAGCTTTTTGACGCCGGCTATACCGAAACCATTTCGAAGCTGGAGCAGCTACAGCAAAAGATCAGCAGGCGCACCACCCCCCAGCAACTTGCGGCCCGAAGAGATAACTTCAGAAGTGGGTTTCAGCCGCACATCTTCCAGAGTGTGGAGGTAAAGGGACTGAAAGGAAATCAGAAAAGCTTTGTAGAAAAGTTCTTCCGCAGTGCCAGCGACAGCCTCTACACCATGCAGGAAGTGAAGACGGGCTATTACCGGCTGGCAGCCATCGACAATTTCAGGAGCCTCTACCCCAGCATGCTCTATGACCCGAAAAGCAGGCATTACGACCTAGTGCTGGATGTAAAAAAAGAAGACGGGTTGAAACTGGTCCTGGGAGGCGTACTGGCTTCACGCCCGATCGATAACATTTATGCAGGTATAGAATACAGCCTGCTCGGAAAGCAGCTCTATACCTTTGGCGGCAGTTTTCACACAGGCCGATTTTACCAGGCGGCCCAGCTGCGCATCCGCACCGACGTTCCGGCCCGGATCCCCTACTATGTAGAGCCAAGTTTTACCTACAATAACTGGAATTACCTCTCCACAGCCGGCTTTCTGCTGGAACGTAACAAGCAACCTTTCATAGAGCAGGCAGATCGGAGTTATGCCCTGAATGTCGGGTTTACCAATACTTACAAAGGCAAACTCGTACTCAGTACGGCTTATACCCAGACCATCAACCGCTACAGCAACCGGCTCGACATCCAGAGTTCGGACACGCTCGACCGGACGGATGTAGATGCCTTTACGGTAGCCAGCACCTTTCACCGCGGAAACCTTAACCGGAAGCAATACCCATCGGGAGGACGAATGTTCACCGCTTCCGCACGGTATGTCAATGCAACAGAAAAACATGAACCGGGCTCTACGGCAGTAGTAGAAGGCAACAGAAACCTGCAGCACGAGTGGTTCTATGGCAGGCTGCTCTTTGAGGACTTCCACGGGGAAAACAAACACCGCTTCGGCTACAGGCTGGAAGGCGTCTTATCCAATCAGCCCTTTTTACGAAATTACCGCTCTACACTCACCACAGCCCCCGCCTTTCATCCGCTCTCCGACAGCAAAACCCTGTTCCTGGACCGCTTCCGGGCACACCAGTTTGTAGCCGGCGGACTGCAGTACATCTACCTGGCTACCCCCCGACTCGAGTTCAGGGCCGAGGGATACGTGTTTCAGCCCTACAAACCCATCCTGCAGAATGAGGAGCAACAGGCTTATTATGGGGATGCACTCACCGGTACCGGATTTGCGGCATCGACCGCCATTGTATTCCATGGGGTGCTGGGTCCTGTCGCCCTGAACCTGAATTATTACAACGATGATGCAAAAACATGGGGCGTCTTGTTTCATATTGGGTTTCTGCTCTATCAAAACCGGGCATTAGAGTAGGAAAGCATTCATACACACCCTTTTATGTATATGCGGAAGCACCACTGAATAGGACGAATCCCTGACCAATCATTTTGTCTTTTACAATATTAATTTGCTATATTTGACCAAAAATCCGGTTAATTCCGTTGGTATGATAAGACTATTCGTGCTTTTACTCGCAGTTGCTGCGCTCTCCAGCTGTTCCCAGTCCAAGACTGAAACAGATGCTTCTGTAGCCACAGCTAAGCCCAACAGTTTTGGTGCTTCCTTTGCAGAAGAGAACGTCCTCTCTGTCACCCAAATGAAGCAGGCAATGGCAGGGCAGGACTCTTTACAAGCCACCGTGACAGCTGAAGTGGTGCAGAGCTGCCAGTCCAAAGGTTGCTGGATGGACGTGAAGCTGGAAGATGGCAGCACCATGAAAGTAACGTTCCGCGATTATGGCTTCTTTTTACCGGTAGAAGACCTGGCTGGAAAAACGGTCGTGTTTACAGGTATAGCCAAACAGGAAGTGATATCCGTAGACGATCAGCGCCACTTTGCTGAAGATGCCGGAAAGTCAGCTGCCGAAGTTCAGGCCATCAATGCGCCCAAAGATGAGCTTCGCTTTGTAGCAGACGGTGTGATACTGAAATAACGACTATTACGCTATATCAAAAAAGGCTGCTCTGTGGGCAGCCTTTTTTGATGCCTGGTCCACACCGACTTAGCATTTTTTTATAATCCGGGCCGATATTTCAGTTCCTTTCCCGTTCCTATACTTGGCTACATAGCCTGAATTTGATATTTTTACAAGAGTATAATTACACACCCTATGGCATTAGAGAAAGAACCTGCTGCTGAGATACAGGAGCTCACCCAACGTATAAACTACCTCAATTACCAATATTACCAGAACAGCATCTCTGAAGTATCCGACTACGAGTTTGACATGATGCTGGAACGGCTGCTGAAGCTGGAGGAACAATTCCCGGAACTGCGACAGCCCAACTCCCCGACCACCCGCGTAGGCGGCACCATTACCAAAAGTTTCAAAACGGTTTTTCACAAGTATCCCATGCTCTCTTTGAGCAACACCTACTCAGAGGAAGACCTGCGGGAGTTTGACAAGCGGGTGCGCAAGGTGGTGGGCGACGAGGTCGAGTACGTGTGCGAACAGAAGTTTGACGGAGTGGCCATCAGCCTCACCTACGAGAACGGCACCTTTGTGCAGGGAGCTACCCGCGGCGACGGTACCCGGGGCGATGACATCACATCCAATGTGCGCACCATACACGATGTGCCGCTACAAGTGCACGGCCAGGATTTTCCGCCGCTTTTTGAAGTACGGGGCGAAGTCTTTCTGCCTTTGCAGGTCTTTGAACAACTGAATACCGAGCGCGAAGAGGCTGGCGAACAGCTGCTGGCCAATCCGCGCAATGCAGCTTCCGGCACATTGAAACAACAGGACTCCGCCATCGTGGCCAGTCGCAAACTGGGCTGCTTCTCCTATGGCTTTATGAGTGCGCCCAACCCCTTTGATACGCACTCCGAAAGCCTGCAGGCAATCCAGAAATGGGGCTTTAAGGTATCAGATACCTGGCGCAAGTGCAGCTCCATTGAGCATGTACTCGCTTATATTACCGAGTGGGAAGCCAGGCGGCATGAGCTGCCGATCGCTACGGACGGTGTGGTCGTGAAAGTTAACAGTTATGCCCTGCAGGAAGAGCTCGGCTATACCGCCAAAAGTCCCCGCTGGGCTATTGCCTATAAATATCCGGCTATGAGTGCCATGAGCCAGTTGCTGGACATACAGTACCAGATAGGCCGCACCGGAGCTGTTACGCCGGTGGCGCTGATGCAGCCTGTATTGCTGGCAGGCACGGTGGTAAAACGCGCCTCGGTGCACAATGCCAATGAGATACAGCGCCTCGACCTGCGCCTGGGCGATACGGTATTTGTAGAGAAAGGCGGCGAGATCATCCCCAAGATCACAGGTATAGACCTGAGCAAGCGCCCTGCTGACAGCATACCGATCGCATACCCTACCCACTGCCCTGCCTGCGGCACACCGCTGGTCCGGTCTGAAGGCGAAGCCAACTACTATTGCCCCAACGAAAAGGAATGTGCCCCGCAAATACAGGCGAAGCTGGAGCATTTTATTTCCCGCAAAGCCATGAACATCGACGAACTCGGCCCGCGGACGATTGAGCAGTTGTACAAGGCTAACCTGGTGCGTAACGCCGCCGACCTGTATGACCTTCGGTTTGAGCAGTTGGTCGTGCTGGACCGCATGGGCGAAAAATCAGCCAATAATATTCTCAAGAGCCTTGAAAAATCAAAAGAAAGGCCTTTTGACAGGGTTTTGTTTGCGCTGGGTATTCGCTTTGTGGGCAGCACGGTTGCCAAAAAACTGGCGGACTATTTTCCGGACATCGAAGCGCTGCAGAGCGCTATTCATGCCGAATTGATCGCGGTCAATGAGATCGGAGACCGTATCGCACACTCCCTGTTGCAGTACTTCCAGGACCCGGAGCATCTGAAACTGATAGAGCGCCTGAAAGCATCCGGCCTGAACTTTAAATCCGATAACGTGGCCCCCGCCCTGGAAAGCGATCAGCTGGCAGGTAAGACGTTTGTGATATCCGGTGTTTTTGAGAGCGTGAGCCGCGATGAGTTGCAAAGCATCATCGTCAGCCACGGAGGCAAGGTGGTCAGCTCCATTTCGGCGAAACTCTCCTACCTGGTGGCAGGCGATAAAATGGGCCCTTCCAAGCTGGAAAAAGCCAATACGCTGGGAATTACCATACTCTCGGAAGACCAGTTTTTGCAGATGGTCACGAAATAGCCAGCCCTATACCTGAAAAAGAATCGCCGGCCTGAAAACAGGCCGGCGATTCTAATTAACAAACAAAAACAAACATTCTAAACTTAACTTTTACTTTGCTGCTGCTTCAGCCTAACAGGTATAAGTATCCAGGTCCTATACCTCCTCTGCCCTAGGGTATACCTGGCTGAGGGATTAGTTGCTGCGCTGCTAACTCTACAAAAGGACGCAATATTTCAGATAAATAAAAATGTATTAGACGAACAGCAGGAAACACTATACCAACGACAAGCCAGACTCCAGAACCTGTTTGTCCGGTAAAAAGTAGCCTTCATAGAACGGATCGTTGGCTTGGTATAGACTCCTCCGGGCTATACCTGTTAAACCTGAATATTTGCTTATCTTTCATTGTACAAGCAGGGCTGGTGCCTGAAAAACAACCGGTTGCATACAGCTCCTGCCACCACTTAAACACAAGCGTTTGAATACTTTTGCTCTGCCTGAATTCTCTATGAAGAGACGGTACCGGTTAGCGATCCATGTAGCGGCCTGGGCTTTTTTTGGCGCCTGGATCTTTTATGTGCAGTTTCAGCGTGGCCTTACCCTCAACAAGGCCATTGACTCGCTGGTGGGCCTGAGTTTTGCTATGCTCATCTTCTACTTCAACTGGTACGTGCTAATTCCCAGGTACCTGGCCCGTAACCGTATCCTGCACTACATCGCCATGATCCTGGCAACGCTCATAGCCGTGGCCATTGTGCGCTCGCCGCTGGACTTTTATGTATTCCGGGAGTTCAACCCAAGCATGCAGGTGCTCTACTCCTACGAGCGGATTCTCAGTTACCTGCTGGCAGGCCTGATTGTGGTTTTTATCAGTTCGGCCCTGAAAGTGACGGGCAACTATATCCGCAACGAGCAGCGCAACAAGGAGCTCGAAAACCAGAAACTGACGGCAGAACTCAACTTTCTGAAGTCGCAGGTCAACCCCCACTTTCTCTTTAACACGCTCAACAACATCTATTCGCTGGCCTACAAGCAGTCCCCTGAAACGCCGGATGCCATCATGAAGCTCTCACTCCTGATGCGTTACATGCTCTATGAAAGCAACGATACGCTGGTGAGCCTGGAGAAAGAAGTGGACCACATCCGCAACTTCATAGACCTGCAGAAGCTGCGCCTCCGGGAACAGGCCGGCATCCGCTTCCAGGTGGAGGGCAACCTGGCCGGCAAACAGATTGCCCCGATGCTGCTGATGACGCTGGTCGAAAACGCCTTCAAGCACGGCCTGGTAAGCCGCAATGAAATCGGCATTACGATGGATCTGAAAGTTGAAGACGACTCGCTTCTCTTCAGCACCATCAACAATACCAGCAGCCACAAAAAGCGGGAGTTTGGCGGCATCGGTTTGCAAAACCTGCAACAGCGACTTAACTTGCTATACCTGAACCGACACGAAATCACTTTCGAAGAAAAAGAAGGCACCTTCTACGCATCACTCAGACTATACTTCCAACCAAAAAAATAAAACTATGACGATCCGCTGCCTTGCCGTAGACGATGAGCCCCTCGCCCTCGACATCATCGAGAGTTACGTGAGCAAACTTCCTTTTCTAAAGCTGGTCAGGACCTGTTCGAGCGCCACCGAGGCCATGCAGGTCCTGCAGGAAGAGCAGGTCGACCTCATGTTCCTGGACATCGAAATGCCGGAGCTGACCGGTATACAGTTTCTCAACATCCTCAAGCACCAGCCGCTCATCATCTTTACGACGGCCTATCCCGATTATGCCCTCGAAGGATTTAACCAGGATGCCGTGGACTACCTGCTCAAGCCCATCCCCTTCGATCGCTTTCTGAAGGCCGTGACCAAGGCGCAGGAACGGCTGCAGCGCATTGCCAAGCCCCACGAGCAGCCTGCTATACCTGCAGCACCTCAGGCTGCCGAGAATGAATTCATGTTTGTAAAAGCAGATTATAAAACCGTACGCGTTGACTTCCGGGATATTCTCTGGATCGAAGGACTGAAGGATTATATTATCATACAGACAAAAGACCACAAAATCATCACGCTGCTCTCGATGAACAAGGCCATGGAAAAGCTGCCGGAGTCCCGGTTCCTGCGCGTGCACCGCTCCTTCATCGTAGCCCTACAGAAAATAGACAGCATCGAAAAAAGCCGCATCCGTATCGGCAACAAAGAAATTCCGATCGGCGAAGTATACAAAGACCAGTTCCTGAAGTGGGTAGAGGAAAACAATATTCAGTAAGCACTAAACAGGGATCAGTTAACATCTTTTAATTCTCTTACTATTTATTGGCTACTGATTCTTGGTAATTGTTTACTGTTTACTGATAATTGTTCACTGTTAACTGTTCTTCTGTTTGCAGATTCCGATTCATAATTCGAACTTCGTACTTTGATATGCTTATACGATGATTCAGAATACATTTAGCGGAACAGGCGTTGCCCTGGTTACCCCTTTTACGAGCAACCTGGCGGTAGACTACGACGGGCTGCGCCAACTACTTGACTTTACCCTGGATGGTGGCGTAGACTACCTGGTCATTAACGGCACCACAGGCGAGTCTGTCACCACCACAGCTGCTGAGAAAGCCGCGATCCTTTCCTTTATAAAGAAACACGTAAATGCCCGTGTCCCATTGGTATATGGACTGGGCGGCAACAATACACACGAGGTAACCGAGGCCATTGCCGGCACGGATCTGGAAGGTATAGCCGCTGTGCTTTCCGTAAGTCCTTACTACAACAAGCCTTCCCAGCAGGGCATTTACCAGCATTATGTGCAGGTAGCAAATGCCTGCCCGGTGCCGGTTATTCTTTACAACGTACCTGGCCGCACCGGCAGCAATATGACTGCGGAAACGACGATCCGGCTGGCTGCCCATGACAACATCATCGGTATAAAAGAAGCTTCGGGCAACCTGGAGCAATGCATGGCCATTGCCAAGCACAAACCTGCCGACTTCCTGCTGATCAGTGGCGATGACCTGCTTACGCTGCCGATGATCACTTTCGGAGCTGTCGGGGTGATCTCGGTACTGGCCAATGCCTTCCCCGAAAAATTCAGCCGTATGGTTCGTCTCGGACTCGAATACAAGTTTGACGAAGCGTCCAAACTGCTGCATGATTTTATAGACATCAACCCCCTGATGTATGAAGAAGGCAATCCGGTGGGTGTCAAAGTATTGCTGGAGCGTTTTGGCGTATGCACGCCTGCCGTTAGGTTACCGCTGGTAGAAGCTTCTGCGGGGCTGAAAGACAGAATAGACAAGCAACTGTAACAGGTATAGCTCCTTTTTCCGTACAGGATACAACTGAAAATTCAGCGTAGCAGAAGGCCGGTCGTCCCGGCCTTCTGTTTTTTAGCCGCCAATTTATTTGCTGTAGGTTTCAGCTGAATTTTCTCTATATTAGCTTTCTTATATTTACGAGCCTGATTACTATGCGTCACCCGCTGTTTCTCCTCCTGCTTTTGAGCCTGGCTGCCTGTAACTCTACCCC
>NZ_JSYF01000676.1:0-412 GCF_054824225.1 Pontibacter sp. HJ8 | reverse complement strand
GCGTGCTCTCCTAAAACGGTAGAAAAGGTCGGCTCAACCACAACGGTAGAGAACAAAAGCGTCAACTGGGAAGGGTATGAAACAGGTTCGACTGTCAAAAAGGATGATATAAATGTAGCGCTTTTACAAGGAGAATGGGCAGCTTATAAAGGTGTCTACAAGTTTGGAGTACACCTAAATGCGATGAAGCTGGAAAAGCCTTTCATCATAGAAGTAAAAGACAATACCTACAGACGAAATAAGAACTCAAACTTCGAAGAATTTGCACTAAATCAGAATATCATCACCCAGAACAAAAAATCAAAAACTGACACAGGAATAATTAATAAACTGACCGAAAATGAATTAACCATTACTTGGAAAGATGGTAAAAATTATACCCGTTACTATTACGAGAAGGTAAAGTAGAAGA
>NZ_JSYF01000675.1:0-233 GCF_054824225.1 Pontibacter sp. HJ8 | reverse complement strand
TCATCGAAGGTAAGTTTTTTAAAGACCAATTCACAAAACCAAAGAAGGAAAAGTAGGCAGTAAACTTTAATTTATTTAAAGTGAATTAATCACATCTGGTTCGTTATTCTTCGGCGAGTTCACCAATGTAGACACAGAGTAAATTTTTATCTCGTCAGCTTGTAAATGGCCGAAGCAGAGCCAGCAAATCTTATTATGTCTCGTTCTAATCAAGCAATTTACTTTTGAAGTAT
>NZ_JSYF01000674.1:0-960 GCF_054824225.1 Pontibacter sp. HJ8 | reverse complement strand
ATTTTTAACCCCATTACATCAATTAACATCTTTTTATAAGCCTCGAACTGAGATTCTTCAAGCGTCAGGGCGTGCCAGGTAATACCCTCTACTTTAAATGGCTTCAAAGTCTCCTTAAGGCTGCTGTTTATTTTGTTTTCTTCCATGATTTTCGAATTTGTGTTTAACTAGTTTGCTTCTTCCTTATGCGTTATTCTCAAGTATAAAACTGCGTTCACTGAAGGCAGGAATAGTTACTTCGCCTTCGTAAAAATGCTTCAGCTCATCCTTCCTGTCCAATAAGCCTAAGCTGTAAAGCACCGGCACATAATGGTCGGGAGTTGGAGAAGCCAATTTGCCTAGCTTATGGCTTGTCTCGTACTGAATAAGATTATTGAAGTTCCGCCCGTCCAGCTGCTTTTTGAGCCAGTGATCGTAATCTGCTTCCCAGCCAAAAGGAGTTAAATCACCACTCCGGAATTTCTGCCCCGCCAGTTTCAGGTTGTGGATCATAGAGCCGCTGCCTATAATGAGCACACCCTTTTCCCGCAGTGACTTCAATTGCTTTCCTAGTTCGAAATGATACTCTGGTTTCGCGTGGTAATCAATGCTCATCTGAAACACCGGAATATTGACCTGCGGGAATAGATGCATCAGCATCGGCCAGGCACCATGATCCAGACCCCACTCCGGAGTTTCCTGCACGGAAGGAATGATTTTCTTCACTTCCTGGGCGATGGTTGGCGCACCTTTAGCCTGGTACTTCACATCGTAGTATTCTTTAGGAAATCCATAGTAGTCATAGATCTGCGTTTGCTCCGGGGAGATGTTTACAAACGTACCCTGGGTACACCAATGGGCAGAGACAACCAGGGCAGCTTTCACTTCATACTTATCTTGTAGTTGCAGGCCTAATTCATACAGGTTGTTCCAGAAAGGTTTCTCTTCTTTAGAAAGTGGAATATCTAGAGGACTCCCATG
>NZ_JSYF01000104.1:0-4843 GCF_054824225.1 Pontibacter sp. HJ8 | reverse complement strand
CCGAATAGCTCACTGAAGCTATCGAAACGCTTGGTGTGCAGTAAGCTCACACGTTGCGTATTGGTGACCCGGGTGCCTCCATACGTATCCGGAACGGTGTTATACTCCAGTCGCCCGCGCAATTCGCCGCTTTTAGAAATATAGTACTCGATGGACCAGTTGCCCTGGTAAGAGGAGTTCCGGTTGCTACCCGTCGTCGTGGTAGTGCCTCCGCCTATACCTGTCTCGCTGCTGACACGCAGGCGCCCCTGGAAGAAAGAGTAACTGAGCCTCAGCTGAAGCGTTGAGAGGGCTTCCTGGCTGATGCCATCCAGGCCGATATCAATTTCGAGGTTGCTGTCGATGGAGTTCAGCAAGCCGCTCAACTGGCCGGTGAGCAAGCTTCCCAGGCTACCACCCACGGCGGTTGCGCCGGCATTGTCCACGCCGAAGGTACCGATCTGGGTCAGCCGGCGAAGCACCAGTAGGCTGAACACCTGCCGGTTGATCTCATTCTCATCGTTGCGGATGGAGTTCAGGAAAGGCTCCAAGATCAGCTCTGCCCGGGAGGTCAGGCCGTCAAAGTTCAGGTCAAGTTTGATTTCGGGCGTCAGAATAGGTCCCTTCAGATCGATCACGGCAGTGACCGGGACTCGTCCCAATCCTGTGCCCAAATTGTTGTCCATGCCCGCATCAGCAGATTTTGGTACCAGGTCATCAATGGAAGTGTTCTGGGTATAGGTGGCCCGTATATCCATCACGCCATCCAGAGGGTCGCCGTTCCAGGAGAGTGTTCCGCCTGGTGTCACCTGGAACTCGCGCGAAACTACCCCCTCCAGCAGGTTGAGATTATAGGCCCCTTTGGCTATTTCAAAGTTGCCGAACATGTTAAACTCTCCCCGGGTATCGATGGTCATTTTGATCTCCCCGCTACCGGATCCCCGGATCACGTCACCCGTCTGCCTGTCAATGATGATCTCAAAATAGGCGTCATCGGTTACGTCCAGGTTGAAGTTCATGTTGATGCCCGATAGGTCCACGTGCTGTTCTTCTACGGCTACGGCTATACCTGTGCTGTCGGAGGTGTTGCGGTTCACAAACCGGATAAAGTCTTTGCGGGCCAGGTCGGTCTGGTTGTCGAGCGGTATCACGAGGCGGGTATTAGCGTCGCTCCGGGCATCTACCTCTATCTTGAGGTTGTTGACCGGGCCAAGGATCGTGGCGGTACCTGTGCCGAAGGCCGTGCCGTAGTACAATTCGTTCTGCTCATACGTGGTATTGAGCACCATCAGGTTCCGGAAGCGGGCGCTCATGTCCAGCACCATATTCTGAAAGCCATCGTGCGCTATACCTCCGGTGACATACCCGCTGTTGCCATACAGGTCCCGTAACTGGGCATTGCGGAAGCTGATGCTGTTGGCCCCAAAGTATACCCTGTCAGTGAAGCGGTAAGTGGTACCCAGGTAATCGAACCTGAACTGCCCGCCCGTCACCATCACAGAACCCGTTAGGATAGGGGCGGTCAGGCGGCCCAGTACCCGGATACGCCCTTCCATGGTACCCTCCATTTGCGACATGATCGGCTTCAGCAGCGGCTCTACTATCTTAATATGCGTCTCATCCATCACGGCCAGCATATCCAGTTGCTCTTCTTCTGCCCGCGGGTAGTAATTTCCACTCAGGGTAAGTACTTTTTTATTGTTCCTGTTGATGTCTACATCCACTGCCATCTGCTGCTGCGCATTCAGCCATTCCCCTTTCCCGTTGATGTCTCCTATCAGGACATCATCCATGTAAAAAGAGTCCACACGCATGGTCGCATTGAGCAGGGCATTGTTGTAAATGTCTTGGGCAGACAATTCCGCATTCAGCGTTCCCCGGATGGTTTGCTTCATAAGCGAGTTGAGGTTGCGGAGGTCGAAATTCTGGACACTGGCCTTTACGGTGCTGGCCGGGTCCTGCCCGATGGCTCCATCAATCCGGATGATCTGGTTCTGGTTGGAGAGGATGAATTCTTCAAAGTCAAAGCGCTTGCCGCCTTCGCTGAGATAGACCATACTGCCGGGAGAAAAGGCCCAGGGTGTTTCGCGGAGGGTAATGTTGGATCGGTCGAATACTATCTGTAGCCGGTCCTGCAGAAAATTAATGTTGCCAGCTACAGTCGCCTGGTTGTTCTGAGAAGGCTGCAGCAGACTGGTATAAAAGCCAATAGTCCGCTCGCTCCAGATACCCTCCAGGAGCAAGCGCTCCGTTTCCCCTACCGAGGGCAGATTCTGTTTATCAGAGGTAAATAAAGCACTGGCCAGTACTTCCGGGCTGTTCTGTATCTTGGAGGTAGTGAGTTCGATGTCATTCTGGTAAAGGGCCAGGTTGTCATACAGGATGGTGTCGATGGCCGCGTACGAGGTTAGAATTACGGTATTGCCATGCCGGAAGGTCCCTTCCAGTTTAGAGAAATCGGATATGGTAAGCTTCGGCACCACCAGCTGCAGCAGCGGGTTGACGCGCCGCAGGTATAGGTCGTAGTTGAGGCTGTACTCTGCCCGGGCAGACATCCGTTTGCGGTTATAATAGGCCCGCGTTACGTCATCGTTGCTCTCAAAATTGAGTTTATACTCCTGTACCAGCTGTTTGAGGTCAGCCAGTAGCACCGAATAGTCAAAATTACCGTTGACGAGCAGGGCTATCGCGTCGGAGCGGAGGCGGAGGCTGCGGTGGCCTTCCCCGATTACGGACTCGATCTGGATGGTATCCAGTGCCACCTTTTGCCCTTCGTAGACAACGGTTGCGCTGTCAAACCGGGCGGTACCTTCAAAATCGTCTAGGCGCAAGCCACGGAAGTTGAGATCTGCATTCGCCTGAATAACAACTGACTTATCGGTCAGCCGAAGTGCCTGCAGGTCGATCTTCTGCAGGTCCGCCCGCATATTGAAGGCCTGTTTGCTCCGGTCCAGACTTACCTCGCCGTCAGCCGCGAATACAAGATTCGGATCTGCAATGGAGACTTTGCCCACATATTTCTGCCGGCTGAGGGTACCGTCTGTTTTGATGTTCCGGTAGTTGTAGTCCAGCAGGTGCAGCTGGGCAATGTCTGCTTTTATCTCCAGGCGGGCATCCTCCAGCGTAAAGCCGGAACCCACCACATTGCCGTTCATGGTAATGGTCTTGACAAGATCTGTGTTGCCTACCAGCCGGCCCAGGTTAAAGTTTTCTGTTTTGAGACGGCCGCGGTAAGAAGAAGCCCGGGTATTCTTGTCGATCTTCATGTTGATATCCGACTCCAGTTGGCCCAGCGCGGTGCCAAAACTGGCATTCGCCACAAAGTCGTTGTAAAACCCGAGGAACCTGCCATCTACTTTCACCGTCCCGAGGCGGGCGGCGATGGTATAGGCATCCTTGGGCAGGAATTGTTTCAGGTCTTCGGCGCTGAGCGTGGAAGGGCGCAGGCGTATGTTGGCAAAGGTCTCGCCCCAGTTGGGCAGGCCGTCCACATCGAGGGTGCCGACCACGTGCGTGTTCCGGCCATACCGGATGTCCACGTTGCGGGCTCTGAACTCAGCCACACGTCCTTCTACCTCCGCGGATGCGATGTAGGCGTTCTCGTCGTATTCCCGCAACTGGGGCGCAAAAGTGGCAATGTCTTTAGAGAAAAGCTCCGTATCCTTCAGGTTGGCTGTGACCGTGACACTATCTATAAAAGAAGTGAAGTTGCCAAAGCGGCTGTAGTCGAAGCGCACATATTCCTGCAGATTGCTTTTGTTTACTTGCAGGTCCAGTTCATCCCATTCCCAGAAAGTAGGGGCATAGGCCATGCGTACATCGAGGTGGTGCAGGCGGGTATCAGAAACTTTTTCATACGCCGTCAGATCCGTCACGCGAACCTTCAGTGTATCGCCGGGCTCAAACTCCGTGAAGCGGCCTGAAATCTTGCGGATGTCCAGGTGGAAGTAATCCATCCCGTACTCCGACCGGGGTTTGTTGAAATCGTCGAAGGTAAAGGTGCCGTTCCGGAGAATCAGCTCATCGATAGAAAAATTGAAAGGCTGGGACGTTTTGGTGGTGTCTTTTTTGATCAGCTTACCCATAGATGCGATAAAGGACGTCAGGTTGAGCGAGTCGGTGCCTTCGTACTTTACCAGTTTGGCCCGTGGGTCCTGCAGCTCCAGCGTAGCGATCGTGAGGCTGTTGGGGTTGAAAATTGAAAAGAGGCTGATGTCTGCCTTAGCTTGTCCTACATAGAACATTTCCTTGCCCCGGTAGTCGGACACCCGGACCTGATCCAGTACCACCTTGCTGAAGAACTCAATGTCGACCCGGCCGATGGTCACCTCATGGTCGATGGTTTGGGAGATATACGCTGCGGCCTCCCGGGCCACCCTGGTTTGCACGCCCGGGTAGCGTATAGCCACGAAAACCACGCCAAAAACTACCAAAAGGAGTATGATTAAGGCCAAAGCTATTTTTAGAATAGCTTTTCCTATAACTTTGAAGTAATTTATTGACTGTTCTTTTTCCAAAAGATGACTGAACCTACGATTTTAGCGATCGAATCTTCGTGCGATGAGACCTCTGCAGCCGTAATCAGCGGTGGCAAAGTGCTCTCTAATATAATTGCCACTCAGGCCGTACACGAACAATATGGCGGTGTCGTACCTGAACTGGCCTCGCGCGCCCACCAACAAAATATTATTCCGGTTGTGTCGCAGGCCTTGCGTACAGCAAATGTAACTAAAAATGAGTTAAGTGCTGTAGCTTTTACCCGTGGCCCGGGACTATTAGGTGCACTGCTGGTTGGCTGCTCCTTTGCCAAGTCGTTTGCGCTGGGGCTTAACATCCCGCTGATCGAGGTAAACCACATGCAGGC
>NZ_JSYF01000673.1:0-1034 GCF_054824225.1 Pontibacter sp. HJ8 | reverse complement strand
ACCCTCATAGAAACGGAGACGAACTGATTAGTACTGCTAAACTGGTTATGGACAAAGTATTAGGCATCCCTGTAAGAAACGTAAAGCTTGCAGAAGTAATGGATGCATTGAAAAATGAGGAAGTTACTCAAGAGCTAAGACTAAAATTTTCAACCCTTTCTTTCAACCCTATATCTAGACAGCCTCAATTCTTATCTTATTTTACTCACGGTACGATAAAAGAACAAGTTGAGGAAGTCTATCAGGATGTACCTTACAGCCAGCTACGAGAAATAATGGAGTCCGTAGAGAATGTAAGACAATGGATTAATATAAATTTTAGATTTCGTGTAAAAAAGAGAGAATATAAATACATCCGAACTCGTACACTGAAAGCAGATGTGGATGAAACTAAGGCCAAAATTGAAAAGCTAGTGGAGTCTGTATTTAATGAGACTTGTCCTTTAGAGGAAAATGAAATGGATAAAGTTTACGACATCGATTTTATCGTGTCAAAGTTGAAACCAATACTTTTGAGTTATATTACTAACACAAATGAAGCTACAGCAGTATCTAAATAACTTCGCTGTTGACAGTAAATTAGCAGAGACAGTTCTTGGAGATATATCAAATCTCCAACTGGTTATTTTTGGCATAGTTGTAACCCTATTTACCGTTTTATATTCTTTCATAGCAAACAAAAAGGAAGAAATACAAGGTTACAAAGACCTGATTTTAAAAAACCAAGCAAGCGATCAGGTATATATAAAAAGTAAATTCGGGAGCATTTATATTGATCGATTACGGAAAGTGAATGGTCATTTGATAAATTTAATAGTACTCTCATTTATAACATACTTCTTAGCTTACTTTACTAAGACTTTTTTCTTGAGCGAGCACGTGAATCAGTTTCTGTTCTACGGTATTAGTAGTGTCGCTATTTTCATCATTCTATATATCACACTCATACTATTCAAAGTTATTAACTTCTACAAATTGTATACAAAGAGGTAAGGATACCTAAACAGTCTCCCTTTTCTTCACTCCCTTTAGCA
>NZ_JSYF01000672.1:0-1342 GCF_054824225.1 Pontibacter sp. HJ8 | reverse complement strand
TATGTCGCTTGTAGGTATTCTCACGGCCGTAGATGGTATCAAGCATTCCCTGAACCAGACCTTTTCGAGCCTGGGAGCCAATTCTTTCGATATTCAGAAAAAATACAACAACAGAGGCAACGGTCAGAACAGATCGGATAAGGTATATCCGGATATTACCTATGATCAGGCCATCCAGTACAAGCAGTTGATGGTGGCCACGTCACAGGTAAGCTTATCGGCCTATATTTCGGGTGCTACCGTAGTGAAGAGCGAAACCGATAAAACGAACCCCAACATCAATATAGTGGCAGGAGATGAGTTTTATCTCCAGAACCAGAACCTGAACCTGGAGCGCGGGCGCGGATTTTCATCTTATGAATTGGAACAAGGTACAAATGTGGCCATCATCGGTAAAGAAATCGGCGAAAAGCTTTTCCCAAAGACTGATCCGATCGGACACTATATTTCTTTCCTGGGCCGCCACTTTAAAATAATAGGCGAGCTGGAAAAAAAGGGCAGCAGTATGGGAGGCACCGGTGGTGACCGGACTATTCTTATTCCCCTGGAGACGGGGCGCCAGATACCACGAACGGGTAGTTCTTCTCTGACATTCAATATCAAAACATCCATTGAAAGACCGGACGAGCTGACCTATGTGATGGGCGAAGCAACCGGGATCATGCGCAACGTGCGCCAGGACAAACTGGGGCAGGAAGAGTCATTTGAAATAAGAAGAAGCGACTCGCTCATCCAGAGCCTCAATGAAATATCGGGTTATCTGAAGGTAGGGGGCTTTGTGATAGGTTTTATCACCTTGCTGGGAGCTTCTGTAGGCCTGATGAATATCATGATGGTGTCTGTGAATGAGCGAACTCGTGAGATTGGTGTGCGGAAGGCGATGGGAGCCACTTCCCATCAGATCAGGTTACAATTTCTGATTGAGGCCATCATGATCTGTATACTAGGGGGGCTGGCCGGTATATTCCTGGGTATACTCATGGGCAACGGGATCGCATCCATGATAGGAGAGGGCGGTTTTATAGTGCCGTGGGTCTGGGTCATGGTGGGCCTTACGATTTGTGTAGTTGTTGGTGTCCTTTCTGGTTATTACCCCGCCTATCGCGCCTCCAAGCTCGACCCGATAGAAGCATTGCGCTACGAGTAAGAGCAAGAGAACCTGCTATAAATCAAAGAGCCGCTTCCTTTCGGGAGCGGCTCTTTGATTTAGTTATTCAGAAGGCTTGCCTCAAAAAGTCAATTCCGGTTTTGTAATCCATTTCTCTATAGATAACAAAGCCCAGGGTATAGGTTTAGGTATAGGTATGGCTATACCTATACCTTGCTTCTCATGCTTTATAAA
>NZ_JSYF01000671.1:0-436 GCF_054824225.1 Pontibacter sp. HJ8 | reverse complement strand
CATCATTAGAGACACGGGTCCAGTTTTGTGATCTGCCGATCAGCGAAATGCCGATATAGCCTTTCACCTCCATTTTGTCTTTCCCGTTCATCTTCATGTAGCAGGAGTAGGTCTTGCCGCTCTCCGGATCATAAATAGTGCCCTCGTCCCATTTGTTGCCGCCATCGTATTCGAAATCCTTCAGGAAAACAAGACCCTGCAGTGGACGGTTGCGAAGCTTCTTTTCAGGATTGTTATCGTCCATTTTAGGCTTTCCATTACGCATCGGCTCTTTCAGGGACACGATCTTACCGCAAAGTTTTTCACCACAGTTGTAGATTTCAAACCGGGCTTTGCCTTCTTCATTTGTCCAAGTGCCTACCGGAGAATGTTTCTGTGCCCAAGCTACAGTAGAAAACAGCATGAGTACAACAAGGGTTAAAAGATGCTTTTTCAT
>NZ_JSYF01000670.1:0-568 GCF_054824225.1 Pontibacter sp. HJ8 | reverse complement strand
CTGTTACAACCGATGAACTCGACTTTGCTGCCAGCCCTTACAATCCGGGGAATGTAAATAACACAGAGGGGCTCTTAACGCTGTTCGAGAAGAACCTGGCAAAGGCAAAAGCAGATATGGAGCAGGCAACAGAAGAGCAACTGGAAAAGCCTTGGACGTTGCGTAACGGTACTGTTGTGTACATGACCCTGTCGAAGTATGAAACCATCCGCCATGCGCTGGCGCAAACAATCCATCACAGGGCACAGCTTGGCTTGTACCTGCGGCTGCTGAACATTCCTATCCCGGGTAGCTACGGACCAAGTGCCGATGAGCAAGGCCTATAGACAACAGCACATGAGCTATTTTGAAACTGGCAGCTCCTGTGCTATCTTCAGCATCCTCCCGTAGTACTGTAGCCAACTGGTGAGGAGCTTGCCGTAGTCTTGAAAGCTAGTTAGGACAATAAACCAGTACAGCTACCTATTTAACATGAGATATAAATAATGAAGGCTC
The DNA here is from genome assembly GCF_054824225.1 of Pontibacter sp. HJ8. Classification (NCBI taxonomy): domain Bacteria; kingdom Pseudomonadati; phylum Bacteroidota; class Cytophagia; order Cytophagales; family Hymenobacteraceae; genus Pontibacter; species Pontibacter sp. HJ8. The sequence continues at coordinate 73 of NZ_JSYF01000670.1, read as the reverse complement.
CTCCTGCCGAGGAGCCTTCATTATATGATCAGTTTTATAGAAAACTTTTCAACTTTTAGCCGTGCTTTTATAG
>NZ_JSYF01000103.1:0-10718 GCF_054824225.1 Pontibacter sp. HJ8 | reverse complement strand
GTTCTACACCGCGAGAATGTAAACATCGCTGACTACGCTATTATCTATAACACGCTTCAGAAAGATAACTCTAACTCGGAGCAGGAAGCCGTAGAGCAGATCTATCGCCAGCTGCGTAACACAGAGGCACCAGACGTAGAAACAGCTCGGGATATTATCCAGAAGCTGTTCTTCTCTGATAAGCGCTATGACCTGGGTGAAGTAGGACGTTACAGAATCAACAAGAAGCTGGGGCTGGATAAGAACTGGGATGCGAAGGTGCTGACAAACGAGGATATCGTTCTTATCGTGAAGTACCTGATCGGTCTGATCAACTCCAGAGCAGTAGTGGATGATATTGACCACTTGAGCAACCGCCGTGTAAGAACGGTAGGAGAGCAGCTGTATGCACAGTTTGGTGTAGGTCTGGCACGTATGGCCCGTACCATCAAAGAGCGTATGAACGTTCGTGATAACGAGGACTTCAAGCCGGTTGACTTGATCAACGCCCGTACCTTGTCTTCTGTGATCAACTCGTTCTTCGGAACAAACCAGTTGTCTCAGTTCATGGACCAGACGAATCCATTGGCAGAAGTGACGCATAAACGTCGTGTATCTGCACTTGGACCAGGTGGTCTGTCAAGAGAGCGTGCTGGTTTCGAAGTACGTGACGTTCACTATACCCACTATGGTCGTCTGTGTACCATCGAAACACCGGAAGGACCAAACATTGGTCTAATCTCTTCTTTGTGTGTGCACGCTCGCGTAAACCACATGGGCTTTATCGAGACGCCATACCGCAAGGTAGCCGAAGGTATAGTAGAGATGAATGGTACAGTTGAATACCTGACTGCAGAAGAAGAAGATACCCACCACATCGCACAGGCTAACGCCATCATAGATGAGAAAGGTAACTTCATAAACGATAGAGTAAAGGGTAGATTTGAGGGTGACTTCCCTGTGGAAGAACCATCTACTTACTCTTATATGGACGTAGCTCCAAACCAAATCGTTTCGGTAGCGGCTTCGCTTATCCCGTTCCTTGAGCATGACGATGCTAACCGTGCCCTGATGGGTTCGAACATGCAGCGCCAGGCAGTGCCACTTTTAAAGGCTGAAGCTCCGATTGTGGGCACAGGTCTTGAAAGAAGAGCTGCCATTGACTCGCGGGCTTTGGTGATAGCAGAAGGCAACGGTGTAATTGACTTTGTTGATTCTACAAAGATCGTGGTAAAATACGACCTGACTGAAGAAGAGAAGTTGGTAGCCTTTGATGCAGAGTATGTAACGTATAACCTGATCAAGTTCAGAAGAACGAACCAGGATACCTGCATCAACCTGACACCGATTGTATTTACGGGTGACCGTGTAACGAAGGGTCAGCCACTTTGCGAAGGGTATGCTACGAACAACGGGGAACTGGCTATCGGTAGAAACATGCAGGTGGCATTCATGCCATGGCAAGGTTACAACTTTGAGGATGCTATCGTAATCTCTGAAAGAGTAGTTCGGGACGATATCTTCACTTCTATACACATTGAAGAGTTTGAACTGGAAGTTCGTGAAACGAAGCGTGGTGAAGAAGAATTAACTTCTGAGATCCCGAACGTAAGCGAGGAAGCTGTAAAAAACCTGGACGAGAACGGTATAATCCGTATTGGAGCCGAGGTGAAAGAAGGCGATATCCTGATCGGTAAAATCACGCCTAAAGGCGAGACCGATCCAACTCCAGAAGAAAAACTTCTGCGTGCGATCTTCGGTGATAAAGCCGGAGATGTGAAAGACGCATCGCTTAAGGCACCTCCATCACTGAATGGTGTGGTTATCGACACGAAGCTTTTCTCCAGACCTAAGAAAGACAAAAACCTGCGGGCCAAGTCGAAAAAAGAGGTAGAAGAGCTGAAGGTGAAATATTCCAAAGATCTCAATGCCATTAAAAACATAATGGTTGATAAACTGGTGGCTTTACTGGAAGGTAAAAACTCACAAGGTATCAAGCATAAGTTTGGCGACGAGATTCTTTCAAAAGGCGTTAAGTTCTCCAGAAAGAATATCATAGAGGCCCTGTTCCCTGAGAAGAACCCATATAAGGACGAAAGTAACTATGCGGTTCCGGAAGAAGTGAACATGTTCAAGGATCTGATCCTGGAAAACTGGACACCGGACGAAAAGACTAACAGCATGCTGGTGGAGCTTGTTAAGAACTATAACAAGCGTCGCAATATCACTTCAGCACACTTCAAGCGTGAGCGTTTCACACTGGAAGTAGGAGATGAGCTTCCGGCAGGTATAGTACAACTTGCCAAGGTATACATCGCCAAGAAGCGTAAGCTGAAAGTGGGTGACAAGATGGCGGGACGTCACGGTAACAAAGGTGTGGTAGCACGTATCGTTCGCGATGAAGATATGCCATTCCTGGAAGACGGTTCACCAATGGACATCGTTCTGAATCCGCTGGGTGTACCTTCGAGGATGAACATCGGTCAGATCTACGAGACAGTGCTCGGATGGGCAGGTAAGAAATTGGGTAGAACGTATGCTACACCTATTTTTGACGGTGCTACGGAAGAGCAAGTATCTGCCGAACTGGCTGAAGCAGGTCTTCCGAAGTTCGGACGTTCTTATCTGTACGATGGTTTGTCAGGCGACCGCTTCGACCAGCCGGTAACAGTAGGTGTGATTTACATGCTGAAACTAGGTCACTTGGTGGATGATAAGATGCACGCTCGTTCTATCGGACCATACTCATTGATTACACAGCAGCCACTGGGCGGTAAAGCTCAATTTGGTGGTCAGCGTTTTGGTGAGATGGAGGTATGGGCGCTTGAGGCATTCGGTGCATCAAACGTACTGCAGGAAATACTTACAGTGAAATCTGACGACGTGATCGGCCGTGCAAAAGCCTATGAGGCGATTGTAAAAGGCGATGTGTTGCCAAAACCAAATATCCCGGAATCCTTCAACGTACTGATTCACGAGTTAAGAGGTCTGGCACTGGAAATCACGTTAGAGTAATAAAGTATAAGCTAAGCGCCCCGGCAACAGTCAGGGCGCTTAGCGCACTTTATACAGATTAGCGTAAGGCATATTCGTTGTATCGACATTATTATAATAATATGGCATTTGCAAAAAATAAAAAGCTAACTCAGGATTTCTCCAAAGTAACGATAAGCTTAGCTTCTCCAGAGTCGATTCTGGAGCGTTCTAACGGAGAGGTAGTAAAGCCTGAGACCATTAACTATAGAACCTATAAGCCAGAAATGGGTGGTTTATTCTGCGAAAGAATATTCGGACCTGTGAAGGACTGGGAATGCCACTGCGGAAAGTATAAGAGAATCAGATACAAGGGCATCATCTGCGACCGTTGCGGTGTAGAGGTGACTGAGAAAAAAGTGCGTCGTGAGCGCATGGGCCACATCGAACTGGTAGTTCCTGTTGCACATATCTGGTACTTCAAGTCTCTTCCGAACAAAATAGGATATCTGTTAGGCTTACCTACCAAGAAGCTGGATCAGATCATCTACTACGAAAGATATGTAGTAATCCAACCAGGTATCCTGGCAGAAGACGGTGTCAACTTACTGGACTTCCTGACTGAGGATGAATACCTGGATATGATTGATAAGCTCCCACGCGAGAACCAGATGTTGGATAACAACGATCCCAACAAGTTCATCGCGAAAATGGGTGCTGAAGCATTACAAATGTTGTTGGAGCGCACGAACCTGGATGACCTGTCCTATGAGCTTCGTCACGCTGCAGCACATGAGACTTCTCAGCAACGTAAGGCAGAAGCGTTAAAGCGTCTGCGTGTTGTGGAAGCTTTCCGTGATGCTACTACCAGAATTGAAAACAGACCAGAGTGGATGATCATCCGCATGGTGCCTGTTATACCGCCAGAACTTCGTCCGCTGGTTCCGTTGGATGGTGGCCGTTTCGCTACTTCCGACTTGAACGACCTGTACCGACGCGTAATTATCCGTAACAACCGTCTGAAGCGTCTGATCGAAATCAAAGCTCCTGAAGTAATTCTTCGCAACGAGAAGCGCATGCTGCAGGAAGCGGTTGACTCCCTGTTTGACAACTCACGTAAAGTGAACGCTGTTCGTGCAGAAGGTAACCGTGCGCTGAAGTCACTATCCGACATGCTGAAAGGTAAGCAGGGGCGTTTCCGACAAAACTTACTTGGTAAGCGTGTGGATTACTCCGGCCGTTCAGTAATTGTGGTTGGTCCAGAACTGAAGCTGCACGAGTGCGGTCTGCCTAAGAACATGGCAGCTGAGCTCTTCAAGCCGTTCATCATCCGCAAGCTGATCGAAAGAGGTATCGTGAAGACGGTAAAGTCTGCGAAGAAAATAGTAGATCGTAAAGATCCTGTTGTTTGGGATATCCTGGAGAATGTGCTGAAAGGCCACCCGGTGCTCCTCAACCGTGCTCCTACGCTCCACAGATTAGGTATACAGGCCTTCCAGCCAAAACTGATCGAAGGTAAGGCGATTCAGCTGCACCCACTGGTGTGTACTGCGTTCAACGCTGACTTTGACGGTGACCAGATGGCGGTGCACGTTCCACTGGGACCTGCAGCCGTACTGGAAGCCTCGATGCTGATGCTGGCTTCGCACAACATCCTGAACCCTGCTAACGGTGCTCCAATTGCAGTACCATCTCAGGACATGGTACTTGGTTTATACTATGTATCCAAAGGAAAGCGTAGCACAGAAACAGAAAAGATCCCTGGTGAAGGCATGAATTTCTACTCTGCGGAGGAAGTAATCATTGCCATCAACGAAGGGCGCCTTTCGAAGCAGGCTTACATCAAAGTAAGAGCCCGTATAAAGAATGAGAATAACGAACTGGTTACAAAATCAATCGAGACCGTAGCCGGTCGGGTTCTGTTCAACCAGTTTGTTCCGGAAGAAGTAGGATACATCGACGAACTGTTGACGAAGAAGAAACTTCAGCAGATCATCTCCAGAGTATTCAAAGAAACGGGTATGGCCCGTACGGCTCACTTCCTGGATGATATTAAAACACTAGGATTCCAGTCTGCCTATAAAGGTGGTCTATCCATGGGTCTGGGTGATATTCAGATTCCAAAAGAGAAAGATATCTTGGTAGCTCAGGCCAAAAAGGATGTGGATGCTGTATGGCAAAACTACTCCATGGGTCTGATTACAGACAACGAACGTTACAACCAGGTGATTGACATCTGGACCCGTATCAACAACCAGATCACTGAAACGTTGATGCGCCGTCTGGAAAATGATGATCAGGGCTTTAACTCGATCTTCATGATGATGCACTCAGGAGCCCGTGGTTCAAGAGAGCAGATTCGTCAGTTGGGTGGTATGAGAGGTCTGATGGCGAAGCCTCAGAAATCACTTCAGGGTTCAGTTGGTGAGATTATCGAGAACCCGATTCTTTCTAACTTCAAAGAAGGTCTGGATGTAATCGAGTACTTTATCTCTACTCACGGTGCTCGTAAAGGTCTTGCCGATACGGCCCTTAAAACAGCGGATGCGGGTTACCTGACCCGTCGTCTGGTGGACGTGTCACAGGACGTGATCGTGAACGAGGAAGACTGCGGAACGCTGAGAGGTCTGGAAGTGAGTGCGCTGAAAGACAATGAAGATATCGTGGAGTCACTTTCTGAGCGTATCCTGGGCCGTGTGACGGTACATGATGTATACGATCCGATTTCAAATGATCTTATCGTTGAATCCGGTTCTGAAGTAACGGAAGAAGTTGCGCGTGCGATCGAGAACACCGCGATTGAGACAGTAGAGATCCGTTCAGTACTTACTTGTGAGTCGAAGCGTGGTATCTGTGCCAAGTGCTACGGCCGTAACCTGGCAACAGGCTTTATGGTGCAGCGTGGTGAGGCTGTTGGTGTTATTGCAGCACAGTCCATCGGTGAGCCTGGTACACAGCTGACACTTCGTACCTTCCACGTGGGTGGTACGGCGTCAAACATTGCAGTAGATGCGATGATCAGAGCCAAGTTCGCTGGTAAAGTTGAATTTGAAGATGTTCGTACCATCGACACGATCAACAACGAAGGTGACACTGTGAAAGTAGTTATGGGTCGTTCAGGAGAGGTGAAAATTGTTGATCCTGCATCTGGCAAAGTACTCATCAGTAACCACGTTCCTTACGGCTCATTCATAACGGTGAACGAAGGACAAGCAGTTGAAAAAGGCGATCAACTTTGTATGTGGGATCCATATAACGCAGTTATTCTCTCTGAGTTTGACGGTGTAATTGATTATGAATCCATCATCGAGGGCATCACTTACCGTGAAGAATCCGATGAGCAGACTGGATACCGTGAAAAAGTAATTATTGATACCAAAGATAAGACGCAAAACCCTGCTATTATAGTGAAGCCGAAGAGTGGAGAGCCGAAAGGTTACAACATTCCGGTAGGTGCCCACTTAACAGTAGAAAATGGCGAGAAGATCAAAGCCGGACAGATACTGGTGAAGATTCCACGTGCCATTGGAAAGACGCGAGATATCACAGGTGGTCTGCCAAGGGTTACAGAATTGTTCGAAGCCCGTAATCCATCTAACCCGGCCGTTGTGTCTGAGATTGATGGTGTGGTAACGTATGGTAGTGTGAAGCGTGGTAACCGTGAAATCTTTATCGAGTCGAAAGACGGCGTGAAGAAGAAATACATGGTGCCGCTGTCCAAGCATATTCTGGTACAGGACAATGACTTTATTCGTGCAGGTATGCCGCTTTCGGATGGTGCTATTACACCTTCTGATATCCTGAATATTCAAGGCCCGGGTGCGGTACAAGAGTACTTGGTGAACGAGATACAGGAGGTATACCGTCTGCAGGGTGTGAAGATCAACGACAAGCACATAGAGGTGGTAGTTCGCCAGATGATGCAGAAAGTTGTGATCATTGACGCAGGTGACACCAGCTTCCTGGAGCATCAGGTTGTTGACAAGATCAACTTCATGGAAGAGAATGATAGAATCATCGACATGAAAGTAGTTGAAGAATCCGGAGACTCTGCTAACCTGAAGCCAGGACAGATTGTGACAGCCCGAAGGCTGCGTGATGAAAACTCCAGCTTGAAGCGTCGTGACCTGAAGCTAGTAACTGTAAGAGACGCATCTCCGGCTGTATCAAGACCAACCTTGCAAGGTATAACACAAGCTTCTTTGGGTACACAAAGCTTTATCTCAGCGGCATCGTTCCAGGAAACTACTAAAGTACTGAGCGAGGCAGCAATCAAAGGTAAAGCGGATGAACTGCTTGGTCTGAAAGAGAACGTGATCGTAGGTCACCTGATCCCTGCCGGTACAGGTCTGAGAGAGTACCAGAAGCTGATCGTGGGTAGCCAGGATGAATACGATACACTGGTAGAGTCTAAGAAGACAGGTGCCGGAAGCCGTGCCAGACAGCAGGAGTTACAAAATAACAGATAATCGGTATGGCAGAAGAGCTGAAAAATCAGAATCAGATCAACATTGAGCTAAGTGAAGAAATAGCAGAGGGCGAATATGCCAATCTGGCTATGATAGCACATTCAAGCGGAGAATTTGTGATCGATTTTATAAGGCTAATGCCAGGATTACCTAAAGCAAAAGTGAAATCAAGAATCGTTATCACGCCAGAGCATGCCAAAAGATTTTTGGCTGCTTTGGCCGATAACATTCAAAAATTTGAAAGCAGCTTTGGGGAGATTAAACCGGCAAATGAAGCCCCATCTTTCCCGATGAACTTCGGAGGAACGGTGGGAGAAGCCTAATGTGCTAATAATTAATGGATTAAAATTTTGAAATTGCAAAGTGATTTTCCTACCTTTGCAGACCGAATTTTAGAGTGAAAAATTATATAATTAACAAATTATAAATGCCTACTATACAGCAATTAGTAAGAAAGGGTAGAGAGAAGTTAACCTATAACTCTAAATCTCCAGCCCTAGATGCATGCCCACAGCGTCGTGGTGTATGTACAAGAGTATATACTACTACGCCTAAGAAGCCAAACTCAGCTATGCGTAAAGTAGCAAGAGTAAGGCTGACAAACGGTAAAGAGGTGAACGCCTATATCCCTGGTGAAGGTCACAACCTTCAGGAGCACTCTATTGTGCTGATCAGAGGAGGTAGAGTGAAAGACCTTCCAGGTGTTCGTTACCACATCGTGCGTGGCGCATTGGATACTGCCGGTGTAAGTGGTAGACTGCAGAGCCGTTCTAAGTACGGTGCAAAAAGACCTAAGCCAGGACAGCCAGCTGCTGCAGCAGGTAAAGGTGGTAAGAAAAAATAATTGATAGAGTTATAATATAATGAGAAAAGCAAAGCCTAAAAGTAGAGTTCTCCTTCCTGATCCAAAATTCAAAGAGACCTTAGTAACACGTTTCGTTAACTATCTGATGGAAGATGGTAAGAAAAGTATTGCTTATGGTATCTTCTATGATGCTGTAGAATTAGTAGAGCAAAGAACGAAAGAGAACGGCCTTGAAACTTGGAAGAAAGCATTGAACAATGTGATGCCAAGCGTAGAGGTGAAAAGCCGCCGAGTAGGTGGCGCTACTTTCCAAGTGCCGACTGAGGTTCGCCCGGACCGCAGAGTATCTCTTGGTATCAAGTGGATGATCTCTTACTCTCGCAGGAGAGGTGAGAAAACGATGAAAGACAAATTGGCTGGTGAGATAATCGCAGCTGCAAAAGGTGAAGGTGCTGCCGTGAAGAAGAAAGACGATACGCACAGAATGGCAGAGGCAAACAAAGCATTCTCACACTTTAGATTCTAAGAATGGCAAGAGACTTAAGGTATACAAGAAATATTGGTATTGCTGCGCACATTGATGCCGGCAAAACTACTACAACAGAGCGAATCCTTTACTATACTGGTAAATCACACAAGTTAGGTGAGGTACACGAAGGTGGCGCTACGACGGACTGGATGGAGCAGGAGCAGGAGCGAGGAATCACCATTACTTCTGCAGCTGTAACCGTAAACTGGAATTACAGGGGACAGCCGTATCACATCAACATCATTGATACGCCAGGTCACGTGGACTTTACTGTTGAAGTAAACCGCTCACTGCGTGTATTGGATGGTCTGGTATTCCTTTTTAGTGCAGTGGATGGCGTTGAGCCTCAGTCTGAGACAAACTGGCGTCTGGCTGATAACTACAAAGTTGCCCGTATCGGTTTCGTAAATAAAATGGACCGTTCAGGAGCTGATTTCCTGGCTGTTTGTAAGCAGGTAAAGGAAATGCTGGGTAGCAATGCCGTTGCACTTCAATTACCTATTGGCTCAGAGGAGACCTTCAGAGGTGTAGTTGACCTGGTGAATAACCGCGGCATCATTTGGAACGAAGCAGATAAAGGCATGACCTTTACTGAGGTTCCTATTCCGGATGACATGGTAGAAGAAGCTGCTGAGTACAGAGAAAAACTTCTGGAAGCAGTAGCCGAATACGATGAAACCCTGATGGAGAAATACTTCGAAGATCCTAATTCAATCTCCGAAGACGAAATTCTGGCTGCACTTCGTGCCGCAACTATCGATATGGCCATTGTGCCAATGCTCTGCGGTTCATCTTTCAAAAACAAAGGTGTACAGACAATGCTGGATTATGTGATGGCATTGATTCCGTCTCCTATGGATAAGGAAAGCATCATAGGTACAGACCCGGATACAGGAAATGAGATATCCCGTAAACCAAGCGCTACAGAGCCTTTCGCAGGTTTAGCTTTTAAAATTGCGACTGACCCTTATGTAGGCCGCCTTTGCTTCGTTAGAGCTTATTCAGGCGTATTGGATTCAGGATCCTATGTGTATAACACAAGGTCTAATAACAAGGAACGTATCTCTCGGATTTTCCAGATGCATGCCAACAAGCAAAATCAAATTGATAAGCTGGAGGCAGGTGACATCGGAGCAGTGGTAGGTTTCAAAGACATCAAAACCGGCGACACACTTTGTGATCAGAATGCGAAAATCGTTCTGGAATCAATGGACTTCCCTGAACCAGTAATTGGATACGCTATAGAGCCAAAGACGCAAGCTGACTCTGATAAAATGGGTATGGCGATTGCGAAACTGGTGGAAGAAGATCCAACCCTACAGGTGAATACGGACGAGGAAACTGGTCAGACTATCCTGAGAGGTATGGGCGAGCTTCACCTGGAGATCATTATCGACAGAATGAAGCGTGAGTTCAAAGTAGAACTGAACCAGGGTGCACCTCAGGTTGCCTACAAGGAAACTATCACCAAGTCTGTTGAACACAGAGAGGTATTCAAGAAGCAGTCTGGTGGTCGTGGTAAGTTTGCCGATATCGTGTTCACTATGGGACCACGGGAAGATGGCAAGCCAGGGCTTGAGTTCGAGAATGCTATTGTAGGTGGTGTGATTCCAAGAGAATTCATACCAGCTGTTCAGAAAGGGTTCGAAGAATCTATGAAGAATGGTATCCTGGCAGGCTTCCCGATCGACTCGATGAAAGTGCGCTTGTTCCATGGCTCATTCCACGATGTTGACTCCGACTCACTTTCTTTTGAACTTGCAGCTCGCCAAGGCTTTAAGGAAGCAGGTAAGCAATGCGCACCGAAACTACTGGAGCCAATCATGGCTGTAGACGTTGTTACTCCGGATGAGTATACCGGTCCGGTAACAGGTGACTTGAACAGAAGAAGAGGTATCATGAAAGGGATGGATACAAAAGGAACTTCATCAGTTGTGAAAGCAAATGTTCCGCTTTCTGAACT
>NZ_JSYF01000669.1:0-942 GCF_054824225.1 Pontibacter sp. HJ8 | reverse complement strand
AACCCTGATGGCGCTGCTGAGTGCGTACGGCTACCGGTATTGGCTTGTGAAATATCCCCGCTTTCATCGAAAACCTTTGGCATAATCCGCTGTTTCTGACGTAATGTTAAGTACAGCGCATTACGGTTTTGCAGACACGACTTATTCTTTTCCTCTCTACTTTTCTTTTACTTTTTTCCCTGCTTCCGGCATGGGCGCAGGAAACGTATGTCCTGAGCGGGCGTGTGGTGGATGTGCAAACCGCTGAGCCACTGGCCGGAGCCTCCATCAGCCTGAAAGAGCGACCTTCTATCGGGGCGGTGACGGAGCCGGATGGGCGCTTCCGCCTGCTGGCTCCGGCCGGTCGCTATACCCTGGTGGCGAAATCCATTGGCTATGAGGCGCTGGAGCTATCGGTACAACTGACTCAAAACACCGAACGGACGCTCCAACTGCTGCCGGTGGCCTATGGGGTGCAGGAGGTGGAGGTGCTGGCAGCGCGCCAAAAGCCCATCACCGAGACCGCTGCCATGGGAGAGCTGGACATTCCGATGGAATCCGTCAGGTCCTTGCCGGCCTTCATGGGCGAGACCGATATACTCAAAACGGTACAGCTCCTGCCCGGTGTGCAATCCGGAGGGGAAGGCAACACCGGATTTTATGTGCGGGGCGGCGGGGCCGATCAGAACCTGGTGCAGCTGGATGAGGCGGTGGTGTATAATCCCGGACACCTGTTCAATTTCTTTTCGGTATTTAATAGCGATGCTATCCGGAATGCTACCCTCATCAAAGGAAACATGCCTGCCAGGTATGGCGGCCGCCTTTCTTCGGTGCTGGACATAGAAATGCGCGACGGTCGCATGGACAGCCTGCAGGCCGAAGGCGGCATCGGCCTGATCGCTTCCCGCCTGACGGTGCAGGGGCCAATCGTGAAGGAGAAAGCTTCCTTTATTTTTTCAGGGC
>NZ_JSYF01000668.1:0-2781 GCF_054824225.1 Pontibacter sp. HJ8 | reverse complement strand
CCATGTAAACAGTAAGAGAGCCAAGTATCAAAATAAACAAGCGTTTCTGAGGATAGCGCATGGCATAGGCAAACATACCTATTCCCATAAAAATAATCGACCCCTTACCTAAAGAGGCCGTCCAGAAATGCATATTGGGCAGGAATAGCAAAATAAGCAGCAAGTCATATCCCCACAGTTTTACATTCAGCTTCAGGTTCTCTTTAAAAAAAATATAAAAGTGAATAAACCCAATATAACCAAACCATGCAAATAGAAGCATGGCCATTTCATAATTAAAGCCTAACGTGTTGGTGAAGGGATATGCTACAAATTCTATGAAGCGAGTACCTGTAACAAGTAGTTCAGACCAAGACTTATCAAAATTTGCTGATTTTTCAAAATAATTTTTAGAGTCAGATTTATTAAAAACAGTATAGGTATAATAAACACCCCAAAATATAATATGATAGAAATACAGCTTATTCATCAGTGAAATAGAGAAGAAAGAAAACTTCCGCCTATAACTCTTTAGAATAGACTGGTTAATAAAAAAGAGAAAAAAAACAAGTAAGATCGCGCCTATCATCCGATTCTAGAACAGCTCCATATCCCCTAAGGCATAGCCCCAATTTTCCTGCTTGCTTAATTCATTAAACATCTCCTCCTGCAAACTCACATTGCGCAGGGTGACGATCGGGCCTTTATCCAAAACTGGTAACAAACCCATACCTGGGTAAACACCGCTTGTCAGCTCAAAGTGCCTTCCCGAAGCAGAAGTAAGAAAACAGGCATTACTGATCTCCCTAAATGAAGCTTTTAATGCGTTCTTAGCTTTCTTGTCAAGTGTCTTTTCATCCGTTAACAGATCCACTACCCGCATCTCCTGCCCGAAACTGTGGGATTTGATACGATAGAATAATACATAGGAATGATAATCTGATAGGAAGTAGTAATCAAAGAGCGGGTTATCCTGGTAGCGCCACTGTATATAAGACGGGCTCAAAAGAGTATGCACCTTGTCAGTCATTACAATCGGGTTCGAGAGCTGCGGAAGCAGGATTACCAGTTTTTGCCAGTCTTGGGGAGGAGCTTCCGGTATATCCTGGCGCTTATAAGCAAATGGATTTACCTTAAGTTTTAACGCCATCCGGCTCATCTCTATCCAGCCCATCTTCAGATATCCCGGCTTGCTGCTCTCATTGGGAGTGTTGTACACCAGGTGTATCCCATTCTCTTTTGCGTCAGCCAAGCCCTGCAGTGTCAATTTCTTAAATACCCCTTTCCCCTGGAAGGCCGGGTGGGTAGCTGTATCCACCGCCCGTATTGCCTGTAGTATCTGCCCCTTGTATACCCACTGCCATCGCAGAAAAGCTCTCACGCCTACAACCTGACCGTCTGCTTCAGCAACCAGCACCGGCGAGGCACCATGCGGATTCTCAACATGCTTCCAGTTCCATAACCGCTCTGACTTCTGTATCAGCCCTTCTCCTAAGGAAGACTTCAGTAACTCGACAATCGCTGGTATATCCGCTTCAGTTCCTTTTCTTATCTGCATGGTTATTATTATCCCTCCCCGGCCCTCTCCTATAAACAAGAGAGGGTGTTAATTTCCCCGTATTTCTATCTGGCAGTAGTTCTATTAGCAGAAAAGTCCCCCCTTCGAAGGGGGCAAGGGGATGACAATCGTGCACCTGCACTCTCACACTTATTGAGGAGGGCTGGGGTCAGGTTTATCTTTTCAAATACAAATATAACTGTTCCAGCTGCTTCGCCATTTTATTTATGCTAAAATCAGCCTGCACCCTCGAGCGTGCTCCTGTAGCCAGCGTTGTTCGCTGCTCGGGATCCTCCAACAACTGCACGCCAAATTCAGCCAGTTTCATGTAGTCATCCACTTCGCAGAGCAGGCCGCTTTTACCATTTTCTACTACTTCGCCAACACCCCCTGCTTTGGTACTAATTACGGCACAGGAGCTGCTCATAGCCTCAAGTAAGGCAACCGGTAGTCCTTCGAAGATGGAGGACATCATGTAGATATTCATAGCACTAAAGTAGGGTTTAACATCTGTTTTAAGCCCTGCCATGTGTAGGCGATCTTCTATACCCAGTGATTTTCGTTTCGCCAAGATCTCTTGTTTAAGGGGGCCATCCCCTACTATAATGAAATGTGCTTCAGGCACCTTTTTCAGTATCTCTACAACAATCTCCATCCATACATCCAGCCGCTTCTGAAAACGGAATACTGATACAGTACCAATCACAGGGGCAGTAGCTGGTATACCCAGTTCCTGCCTGACCTGCAGGCCAGCCTGATCATCTCGCACATAATGCGATGTATTCACCCCATTCAGAATGTTAAGCAGGTATGGTCGCTGCGCTTTACCTTTGATTCTGGCTTCGTGAGTAGCGGGTAAAATGAGTTCACGGAATTTGGCACCAGCATTTTTGCGGATGGATTGCTGCACGTCATCAGAAACCGCCACGGCTGCGTCCTGCCACCCAAAGCTAATTTTGTTCAGCCAGTAAGTGATCTTATTATACCGCTCCCACTTGTTATGTTCAGTATAGACAACAGGTACGCCTGTTGTCTTTCCTACCAGCCGGGCGATTACCCCCGCCCAGGGAAGATGGCTATGAATTACATCTATTTTTTCTTCCTGTACATAACGGCTGATCTCAACTATCCGTTGAAACATCTGCAGGTTATTATTAGCCTTGAAGCAAATTACTCTAGCACCTAAGTCCTCAATGGTAGGCACCATTTGGTTTTTCCAAGGAAGAAAATAAGCAAAATGGAAG
>NZ_JSYF01000667.1:0-492 GCF_054824225.1 Pontibacter sp. HJ8 | reverse complement strand
TTGGCAGCATCTTCTTTTTTAAGGGGTATCCTTGGGCTTCTGCCGTGGCAAATTGCTGCCAAAGAGAATGAAGCCGACGCGGGCCTGCAGCGGGTGCAGGTAGGGCGTGCGGTCCTGCTCGTGCAGCAGGTTGTACTGTAGCACAGCGTAGCCCCTGAGCTTTTTGTAGAGGGGGCTGACAATTTTATTTAAGCATAGGAGGCACTGTGTGGGTGTTAATTTCAATGGTTTTGCTCCCGCGGTGCTCTAGCAGACCTGGATACACCTCAAGTCCGTCCCCTGTTCGAGCTAGGTGGGTGGCAAAGGAGTGTCGCAGCAATTGGAGCCTCCCCTCTTCTGCAGCCCCACCTTCTTGACACAATTCCTAAACACATGGCCGATGTGTATAGACCTTAGATTAAATTACTTCCTATTTTGAGCACCGAATGCTCAAAAACAGGCTGAAAGCGGAAAGACTGGGCCAGATGCTCTCTGAGAGGAAAAGCATTTTAT
>NZ_JSYF01000102.1:0-6681 GCF_054824225.1 Pontibacter sp. HJ8 | reverse complement strand
CAGGAACCGCTCGTCCTGCATGACCAGGAGCGCGCCCACGTTTTGCTCCATCATTTTCTCTAGAGCACTGAAAACGGTGCTGGTTGGGGATATGGCAATGACTTTATTGCCCTTTTTCTGGAGAATGTGCCTGACTGTTCCCATAAAACATCCTGTAGTTCAAGTAGTTGATGTATTCTGAATTTAGGATATTATACGGGAGGTTTAGAATAAGGTCAAAAAATTATTGGAAATATGCTGAAAATATTCTGTTGTGTCTTTCAAATGACTAATCTATTGACTTTAAATGGTATAAGGTAGACGGGAGGGGATAGATTGTCCGGTGTTATTGTTACTTCCTGTGAAATTCGTCTACAAACAGGTATAGCCTTTTTTCTTCTAAGTGAAGCTATTTATCCTGTTGATTAAAGGCCTCAGTTAGGAAACCTAAGCTAAGTGGGAGGGGAGAATACTTAATTGAAAGAAGTGTATAAAAGACATCACTCCGAAAGGACGCAATTGCCCGATGGGAGTGCCTCTGCGCAGGTATAGCGCTCTTACCCGGAGCTGCGTGCTATACCTTTGTGGCTGCAACAACTCCGCTATAAACTATCCGGGCAGCTACTAGTCGGCCGAAATCCTGGACCAGATCTCGTTCACTTTGCTGCCTTTGCTGCTCTGTCCGGTGTGGTGCCAGTTGCCGTCCTTTACTTCGTAGTTGAAGGAGAGCAGCATACCTACCCGGCTGGAGTCGCGGGAAAAGAATTCTATGTTTTCGGTATACTTGCCATTTTGTGCGGTATAGGTGCCGCCCCCGGTGCCGGAAAACTCACCGGTCTCCGAGTTAAAAGCGATCCACTGAAAGCGGGTGCCCGAAAGAACTTTCAGGGTTTTGCGCGCACCCGGGCGCATGGTCGTCATTTCACCGTTCTGCTCACGGCCTGTGATGCGCCAGGTACCGGCGAGAGGAGACGCTTGATTCTTCTCGGCTATCCGTACCCAGTTCTCTGTCTCTTTTGGGTTCTTGCCTTCGCTCGTCACCTGCCATTTGTCGTTCTGCAAGGTATAGCTGCTTGTGGCAGATGTACCTACCTTGGTGGAGTCCATCGTGTTGAATTCGTGCTGGATGGTCAGCTTACCGTTGATGGCCGTGTAGGTGCCGCCTGTGGTTCCCAGGAATTTTTTGTCTTTCAGGTCATATACCGCCACGGTAAAATAGCCGTCCTGTATGAGCATGATGATGGTATTGTCTCCTGCGTCGCTCATACGCCAGGCACCTTCCAGAGGGTTCGTTTGCACGGGTTGCTGATTTGGGGTGGATTGTTGTTGCTGTTGTGAATGGGAAGGGGCGGGAGCCGTGAAGCCTAACAGAAATAAGAGGCTGAGTCCTGCTAGTTTTTTATTTTTCAACAGTGTCATCATGCTCATATTCATCAGAATTGAAAGATCATTTGTATACGGACGAATGTAAAAGTGGAAGCTTGCCCAAAAATAAAGCCGCTCTACGAAAGGTATAAGCGGCTTTATTTGCAAGGTATGTTACATGGGTAGACTGATCTACTTTATCTTCACGGGCAGCTCCAGGTTTTCCCAGCGCATGAGTATGCCGTTCTTGGCGATAACATAGGTGAGTCGCTCGTGCATTTTGGGGGTCTTGCGCGGCTTCACATTTACCCGGAGCGCGTCGCGGCGTTCGTCATACTCGGTTCCCCACTGGCCGATGGCTTTGTTGAAAATAACCGTCCACTGGCTTTCACCAGGGATGGTATAGAGGCTGTATTTCCCTTTCGGAAGGGGCTTGCCCTCTACCAGCACGTCTCTGCTGAATTCGATAATCGTAGCTTCGTTTGCGCCTGCACGCCATACCCGCTCATAGGGCACCAGTTCGCCCCATACCTTCCTGTTCTTCACGGCCGGGCTGCTGTAATCTATCGTAACCGTGGTTTCGCCTATCTTTCCGGAAGCAGTGGCAGGAGGACTGGGACGGTTCGCCTTGTTGTTTTGTGCCCAGGAAACAGCAGGTAACAGCAGAAAGCTGAAGAAGACCAGTGACCAGGCAAAGAAGTTTGCTCTTTTCATAAGAGGTAAATTAGGATGATAGGTATACAGGTTTTGGTATGGCTAAGATATAAAAATATCCTTACTATATTCAGAAAATCATGTATGTCTACAGGTTCTCCGGCTTTTGATCCGCCATCCGTAAGCTTAGACTTCTGCTCTGTCTGAAAGTTTAACGTGTCCGGTTGGTGAATTATGATAAGCAGCCTCTTTTTTTGGTGCGTTTTCTGCGAACTGAATTGCAGGGCCCGCTGTTCTGTAATGAGTCGGTTTTTATCGAAAGCAGGTATACCTGGCCTTGTGTTTATCCTGACCCATTTCCTTTATTCCGGTTATTTTGTTGTTCGTTTTATGCGTCCTACTTTAAGTAATACCCCTGCTACGTCCCGCTCTTCCTGGCTCCTGCGCCTGGCAGGATGGGGGCTTTTACCCTTGTTGCTGTTTTTTTTCATAGCAGCTACCAGTCCTTCCGGTGATACCGATGCCATCGTGCTTCGTTCCGAAAAGCTATCGTTCACCCCCAAGGAGTTTTACATAGCCGACATCCGGGATGAGCGGGCAGATAAAAAAGCCGTAGCGTACCTGCTGCCTGTTAGCGGCAGTCCGGCAACCAAGACCAAGGCGCTGCCCGTTGACCTGAAGGGAGGAGGCTTGGCAGCCATTCGTCAGTTTACCCGCGAAAGCCTGCCACGCAACACAGCCCTGCGCCCGGTGGTGATTCGCCTCAAAGAACTGAGTGTAAAAGAAGCAGCCGGAACAGGCGGAAGAGTGGAGGGGCGGGTGGTAGTTGCGATGGCCTTCGAGTTGCAGCGCGGCGAAGAAACCGTGCCGCTGCTGGAGTACAAAGGAGGCGCACGCTACGAGCGACCTGCCAGCAAAAATGAAGTCGTGGAGCCTGTACTGCGGCAATCGCTGGGAGAGGCGCTGCGCTACCTCAATACCTGGATGGACCGGGAAGCAGCCACCAACGAAAAACTGGCCAAAGGCATCAAAGTAACCTTCACAGATTATACAGGCGAGGCAGACAATGATACGGTTTTCTATGCTGCCGAACGCCCCCTTACCTGGAATGACTTCAGAGCCGGTGTAAATCCAACAAGCCGCTTTTCAGCCACGGTGTTCCCCAGCTTTTCGTATGAAGGCGATAGCAAGGTGATCAACGGGATCGTGCACCTTAACCTCAAAATGCAGGTATACGTGCTGAAGAGTTCTTCCTGGGTGAAAGCGGAAGCCAAAGATGCCTATGGTCTGAACCACGAGCAGCGCCACTTTGATATTGTCAAGCTTGTAGCTGAGCGCTTCAAGCAGAAAATAAAACCTGACGAGCTCTCCCTTGCCGACTATAACAGCAATATCCAGTACCATTTCATCGAATCCTACCGCGAAATGAGCCAGCTCCAGGACCAATACGACGGCGAAACCCAGCATGGGATAAACAAGGCAGCCCAGGAACAGTGGAACCAGCGGCTGCAGCAGGAGCTGAAAGAGTTAGGAATCAAGTAAATAGTTACTCTTACTGAAAAGCGGGGTATGCAACGGTAAACAACTATGCCGTTGCATACCCCGTTTCCTTTATTTTTCTGTTACGGTTTCACTTGCCTTTGCACTGTTCATCCCGTAATGTTCGGCTAGTAGCTTATAAAACGCCTTCTCGTTATGCAGCCAGGGGAGGTGACCGCTGCTAGGAATGGTGATGATCTTGGCTGTGGGGTACCTTTGCGTTATATATTTCACGCTGCTGCCATAGATGTCCTGATATCCGTAGGTGATGGTGATGCCATATCCCGGATCAGGCATTTGCCGGAGTTCCGGAGCCAGCAGGAGTATGCCGGTTGTACCATTAATGGCCCTGGCCATGATGCAGCTGATCTCAAACGGAACCCGATCCGTTACCTGAAAGCCCTTGTTGAAGTTGAGCGAAAACTGCCGGAACAACCTTCTGTAGGCACTGTCGCTGCCTGCCAGCCCCATCATGGAATCCAGCAGCATGTCTGATTTTTCCAGCAGCGAAGTTTTCGCCATATGAAATTTTCCTATTTCTACCATTGTCTGCCGCCAGTGGCTGCCGGTGCCGGAGCAGGGGCTGCACAGGAACATGCTCAGCAGCCGGGGACTGTTGTGCTGGGCATAGATCTGCGCATAGAGGCCGCCCCAGGAGTGACCAAACAAATGAAATTTATCCAGACTGAACTGTAAAGCTATGCTGTCGATGTCAGCGATGTAGCTTTCCAGGGAGTAGTCGTGGGTGGCGGTGGGGGACTTGCGGGTGCCGCGCTGGTGGAAAGAAATCACCTGATAATCAGGAGCTAAAAACGCTGCTACGGGCCCTAAGCCATCCGGCACGCCCGGCCCTCCGTGTAGCAGGATAACCGTTTCTTTACCGGCATTTTGCTGAATAGTGGTGAATAACCTGGTATCGTTGTTTTCTATGATTTCGACCATAAAGATTGGTACGGTTGCAACACCCAAATGGCTTTGGAAACCACCGGGCTTGCTCTTAAAAAGTACAGCCGCTCCAACACATTAAGTTGAAGCGGCTGCAATCATAATTTGGTGGGTTAATGGGCTTGATCAGGTGGTCTGGGTGCCAACGGTGACATAAAAATTAGGATCCACTTTCACGGTCGTGCCGGCTTTTACTTTCTTCATCTCTTTCCATTCCGTTGTAGGCTCCAGCCAGGTCTCTTTGCCATTCAGGTATACCTTCACCGGCATGTCGAAACCATCTACGACGTTGGTCCAGCGGTAAGCTAGTTTTTTCTTTTCCAGGCGATATTCCAGCTCCGGTATGCGGGTGTCGCGCAGGTATTGATCAAAGAAGCGGGTCAGGTCTTTGCCGCTGTGCTTAGAGAGGTAATCTTCTATCTGCTTTGTGGTTACGGTCTGGTGGTAAAAGTCGCGGTTGAGGCCCCGCAGGATGCCGCGGAATTTCTCATCATCGTTTACGAGCTGGCGCAGTGTGTGCAACATGTTGGCCCCTTTGTTGTACATGTCGCCGGAGCCGCTGTGGTTCACATCATACTGGCCAATGATAGGGCGGTCGTTCTGAATGCTTTTGCGCTTCCCGATGGTATATTCGTTGCCTGCCTTCGTGCCGTAGTGGTAGTCCAGAAACAAGGATTCGGAGTAGGCCGTGAAGCTCTCGTGGATCCACATGTCCGCGATGTCCTTGTAGGTGATGTTGTTGGCAAACCACTCATGGCCTGACTCGTGGATGATGATAAAGTCGAACTTGAGTCCCCAGCCAGTGCCGCTCAGGTCACGGCCCAGGTAGCCATTCTGGTAGCCGTTGCCGTACGTCACCGAACTCTGGTGCTCCATGCCCAGATAGGGAGTTTCGACCAGCTTGTAGCTGTCTTCATAAAAGGGATAAGGGCCAAACCAGTGCTCAAAGGCCTGCAGCATACGCGGCACATCCTTGAACTGCCGCTTGGCCTTCTCCAGGTTGTCGCGCAGCACATAGTAGTTACAGTCCAGCGCCCCCTTTTCGCCCTGGTATTCTTCAGAGAAATTCACATAGTCCCCGACGTTGATATTGACGCCGTAGTTGTTGATCGGGTTGGAGACAAACCAATGAAAGGTACGGGTACCATCCTTGTTCTCATCGACTTTGCGCAGGCGCCCGTTCGAAACATTGGTCAGCTCTTTGGGAACAGCCACACTGATGAGCATACTGTCGGGTTCGTCGTACATGTGGTCTTTGCAGGGCCACCACAGGCTGGCGCCGTCGCCCTGGCACGAACTCGCTACAAAAGGGTTGCCCCGTTCGTCACGAGCCCACGTAATACCGCCACTCCAGGGGGGCCGCACACTCACCTGGGGCTTTCCGCCGTAGTATACTTCTACCTGATTCTCGGCTCCCGAAGTCTGCTGCGCTGTGAGCTGTACAAAGTGCGCGTTGCCTAGTTGCTTCACATCCAGTTGCTTCCCGTTCTGCACCACTTTTTCTATCCGCAAGGGAGGCTGCAGGTCGATCTGCATCACCTGGTAGGGCTCCAGCACTTTATACTGGATGGTGTTGACGCCGTGGATGGAGCTGTCGGCAGGGTTCACCTGGATGTCGAGGTGATAATAGGTCAGGTCCCACCAGGCCCGTTCTTTGGTGATGGATCCGCGTAAGGTGTCCTGCTGCGTGAAGGCAGGTGCCTGCGCCTGGGCAGCAACTGTACCGAGCGAGACCAGCGCGAGCGCTACGGGTAGAATGGACTTGTTGGGGAAGGAGATCAGTTTCATTTTGGAGGCGCGAGCTTTAAAGATTACAGATTGCTAAAGATAAGCAGAAGCAAAAAGATACAGAAAAGATATTGAGCGGGCAGGTATTCTTTGTAAGGAACCAGCCTTGCCCTTGGTTATTCAGTTATTGTAAGGACAGGTCGCGACCTGACTGGATCGTGCACCCGGTATAGGTATAGATAGGTATACCGGGTCAGGACCTCGCAGTGTGCGCAGCTCCTGCGAGTGTCTGAGCAGAATTTCCCTGCAACTCCGGTTCCAACCACCCCTGCCCCTCAGAGCTACGCTCGCAAGCTTCGAACTCGCGTTCTCGCTTGTCCAGGAAGGGAGCCTGCTGTTACTGTTTGAGCTAACTTGTTTCATAGCAGGCGTAGAGTCATTCCCCTGCCCCCTTCGAAGGGGGACTTACTG
>NZ_JSYF01000666.1:0-6458 GCF_054824225.1 Pontibacter sp. HJ8 | reverse complement strand
CTCCCCTTGAGGGGAGTCAGAGGGGTGTCTTCAGCAGCTACGCAACAAGAGCCGTCGACCTATAATAGCAGGCTCCCCTCCTTAGACAAGCGAAAACGCGAGTTCGAAGCTTGCGAGTGTAGCTCTGAGGGGCAAGAAGGGTTGGATCCGGCATATGCGAGAATCTTGTAAATCTTCTAATCCTGAAAATCCTGATTCTGACAATTTAATGCCTCCTTAACTCTACAGTCCGTACTTTTACAGGATTCAACTTAAGAAGAATCAATTACTATGAATACAGCATTCTCAGAAATCAGCAATACCATCCGGCAACGGCGAACGACAAAGCCGGGCAAAATGAATGGACTGCGTATACCTGATGAACAGGTATGGCAGCTGCTTGCCTTGGCCGACTGGGCACCCACCCACGGGCACACCGAGCCATGGCGGTTCAAGGTATACGCCGGGGACAAGATAGCCGGCTTCTGCCTGGCGCACGCCGAACTCTACAAACAGCAGACCAACCCGGAGAAGTACCAGCAGGAGAAATTTGAGAAACTACAGCACATGGGCGACCGGGCATCGCACGTCGTAGTGGCGTATATGCAGCGCGGCAACCTGCCTAAGATTCCGGCACTCGAAGAAATTGCCGCCACCTCCTGCGCCATACAGAATATGCTGCTGGGAGCAACCACCTTGGGTATAGCCAGCTATTGGGGCTCCGGCGGCATGGCCTACCACCCTGCTATGAAAGACATGCTCCACCTGCGGGAAGAAGATGTGGTTCTGGGCATCTTATACCTGGGTTACGCCGACAGCATGAACCCGGAAGGCAAACGTATCGTGCCGCTGGATGAGAAAGTAGAATGGATGTAGCATAGAAAAGCCGCTGGCGTCGAAGCACAGCGGCTAATCATCCTTTGGCTTTGGATCTTTAAAACACAAGCTATTCCTTATATCTTGTGTCTAATGTCTATTATCTAAAGTCTTAAAACGGAGGCTCTTCATCAAAATTAGAAGATGGGAAACCACCGCCTCCGTTGCCGCCATCGTTCATGCGGCTGCCGAGTCGGATAGCGCCCGGCGTCTCGGCTTCGAAGGTACTGTTCGGCAAGGCATTAAAGCCGCCCATGCTGTCTCCTCCAAAATCGGAATCCAAGTTAGTAAACTTCGTGTATTTGCCAATAAATTTCAATTGAACATTTTCAAGAGAGCCGTTACGGTGCTTGGCTATAATCACCTCTCCTACCCCTGCTGTCGGGTTGCCCATTTCATCTTCGGTAATACCATAGTACTCCGGACGATACAGGAATAGCACCATGTCGGCATCCTGCTCAATAGATCCGGATTCACGAAGGTCAGACAGCTGCGGTCGCTTATCGCCCCCGCGGGTTTCCACGGCACGGCTTAGCTGCGAAAGGGCGATTACCGGTACGTTCAGTTCTTTTGCCAGCATTTTCATGGCGCGTGAAATGGAGGCGATTTCCTGTTCACGGTTACCGCCGCTCTTGCCGTCGGCGTTGCCGCTCATCAGCTGCAGGTAGTCAATGATGACCATCTGGATATCGTACTGCGCCTTGAGACGGCGGCACTTGGTACGCAGCTCGCGTATCGAAAGGCCCGGCGTATCGTCGATGAAGATCGGGGCTTCGGTCAGTTTCGAGATTTTGTGGTTGAGCTGCGCCCACTCGTAATCCTCCAGGCTGCCTTTCTTGATTTTTTCAGAATCCAGCTCTGCCTCCGAAGAGATCAAACGATTCACGAGCTGCAGCGAGGACATTTCGAGTGAGAAGATCGCCACCCCCTTTTTGAAGTCCACAGCTGCGTTGCGCAGGCAGGAAAGTACAAAGGCGGTCTTACCCATCGCAGGACGGGCAGCCAAAATGATAAGGTCAGATTTCTGCCAGCCGGAGGTCACCCGGTCCAGGGCCGTCATGCCGCTTGGCACGCCGGTCAGTCCGTCCGTTTGCTTGCGCTTCTCCTCCAGTTCCTTGATGGCTGTGTGCATCAAAGAACGCATGTCATCAAAGTTTTTCCGGATGTTCGATTCCGAAACTTCGTACAGCTTCGCCTCGGTCCGGTCGAGCAGGTCGAATACGTCGGTCGTATCTTCAAAGGCACTCGAAAGTACCTCGGAGGATATAGAGATCAGGTCTCGCTTAATAGAGTTTTCGGTGATGATACGGGCGTGGTACTCGATGTTGGCTGCCGAGTTCACGCGGGTTGTGAGCTGGGTTACGTAATAAGCGCCTCCTGCAAGCTCCAGTTCGCCGTTCTCACGCAGCTCGTGGGTCACCGTCAGGATATCGACCGGCTCCGACTTATCGAATAACCCGATGATCGCTTTAAATATGCGTTGATGGGCTTCTTTGTAAAAGCTACTCGGCCTCAGAATATCAATTACTGTCGTCAGCGCATCCTTTTCCAACATGAGAGCGCCTAACACGGCCTCTTCCAAATCCAGTGCCTGCGGCGGCTTTTTGCCCAGCTCCGCCATCACAGGGGCTTTTTTGTTCCACCCGCTGCGGTTACCTGTTTGCCGCACGTTCATTTTCATCTCCTCCATAGCACAAATTTAAAAAGTAAGGCGCCCAAGTAATCCACAAAATACGGAAGATATCCACATATTAGGGTATTGCTATTTTTATTTAGGCGAGGAATCATAAATTTGTGAGTTTGCTAACAGACTTAGAGCGGAATATGGAGAGAACGGAATTCAAGCACATTCACCTGATAGCCATCGGCGGCAGCATCATGCACAACCTGGCATTGGCGCTGCACGATCAGGGTATAACAGTAACAGGATCAGACGACGAGATATTTGAGCCGGCCAAAAGCCGGCTGGCCGCTGCGGGGATATTGCCCGGGCAGGAAGGCTGGTACCCGGAGAAACTGGACACCAGGCCGGACGCCGTGATACTGGGTATGCACGCCCGCCCCGACAACCCGGAGCTGCAGCGTGCCCGGGAGGCAGGTATACCGGTATACTCTTTCCCGGAGTTTATTTACGAGCAAAGCAAACACAAGCAGCGCATTGTGATCGGTGGCAGCCATGGCAAAACCTCTATCACGTCCATCATCATGCATGTGCTACAGCACTGCGGCCGCTTGTTTGACTATGCCGTTGGGGCACAGCTCGAAGGCTTTGACCGGATGGTGAAGCTGACCGAAGATGCTCCGATCATCATCATTGAAGGCGACGAGTACCTCTCCGACCCGATCAAGCGCATACCCAAGTTCCACCTCTACCACCACCACATCGGGGTGATCAGCGGCATCAGCTGGGATCACATCAACGTGTTCCCTACCCCGGAGATCTACCGGGAGCAGTTCCGCATCTTTGCCGAAATGACGCCGAAAGCCGGCACGCTTATTTACAACCAGGACGACGAGCAGGTGCTGCTGGTGGCCGTGCCCCGCAACCCCGCCGATATCGCCTACACCGGCTACAGCGTGCATCCGCACAGCATCCAGCATGGCAAAACCATCCTGCATACCAAAAAAGAAGGGGATGTGGAAATACAGCTCTTCGGGGAACATAACCTGCGCAACATCAGCGCCGCCCGGGAAGTGACCAAAAAGCTGGGTATCAAAGCACACGACTTCTACCAGGCGCTCAAAACCTTCAAAGGGGCAGCTAAACGCCTGGAAAAACTGGGTGAGAACGACAGTTCTGTCATTTACCGGGATTTTGCCCATGCTCCTTCCAAAGTAAAAGCTACGACCGAAGCCGTGAAGGCACAGTTTCCGCAACGCCGGCTGGTGGCCTGCATCGAGTTGCATACCTTCAGCAGCCTGAATAAGAATTTCCTGCCACAGTATAGCGGTGCGCTGGACAAAGCCGATGTACCGGTCGTTTTCTTCAGTCCCCATACCATTGCCCAGAAGCGGATGGAGATGATCTCGGAAGAAGAACTCAAGACAGCTTTCCAGAATCCGCGCCTGCAGGTGTTTACCGACTCGGCTGCGCTACAGCAATACCTGGTCGATATGAACTGGCAAAACACCAACCTGCTGCTGATGAGCTCAGGCACTTACGATAAAATTGACCTGGAGGCGCTGACAAAAGCGGTTCTGTAAACCACCCATACCATGAAACTGCACCTCAAGCGCCCCATCGTATTCTTTGACCTGGAAACGACCGGCACCGACATCTGCAAAGACCGCATTGTAGAGATCAGTGTGCTGAAAATAAAGCCGAACGGAGAAGAAGTTCTCAAGACGCGCCGTATCAACCCGACGATCCCGATCCCGCTGGAGTCGAGCCTGATACACAAGATATACGATGAGGACGTGAAGGACTGCGCTACCTTTAACCAGATAGCACGGGACCTGGACCAGTTTCTGAAAGGCTGTGACCTGGGAGGCTACAACCTGGTACGGTTTGACATTCCGCTGCTGGCAGAGGAGTTTCTGCGGGTAGGTATAGACTTCGACCTGGATAACCGCCATGTCGTGGATGCCTGCCGTATTTTCCATATGATGGAGAAGCGTACGCTTTCTGCGGCCTACAAGTATTACTGCAACAAGACACTTGAAAACGCGCACAGTGCCGAAGCCGACACGATTGCCACCTATCACATCCTGATGGCGCAGCTGGACCGCTATGAAAACACGGCAGTGGAAGTAACAGAAGGGATTGAAGAGGTTCCTATCCAGAACGATATGGCACAACTTCACAAGTTCACTTTCGAAAAATCAGCTGACCTGGCAGGCCGCATCGTGTACAACAACGCCGGACAGGAGGTTTTCAACTTCGGCAAGTACCGGAATGTACCGGTAGAGGACGTGCTGAAAAAAGAACCCAGCTATTATGACTGGATGATGAAGGGCGAATTCCCGCTCTACACCAAAAAGATACTGACCCGCATCCGGCTTCGCAACATGCAAAGCAGCGTGTCATGATCAGTATTTTCAGGATGGAAGAAGGAACAAGATGAAAGAATAGTAAAACGCTATACCTTATAAATGAGCAGGGCTGCCAGTAATCTGGCAGCCCTGCTCATTTATAAGGTATAGGTATAGCTCTCTGCTTAATCCACCCTGGTCCGGTTAAGCCGCGCTCCCTTCAGCAGGGAGTTGCCCTCCTGAAACTTATGGGTGCAGTTATATCCGGCCGCCCGGGTGGAGCATTGGCAACCGACGATCTTATTGTCTGCAAACGTAAAGTAACAGAATTCACAGCCGGCACTTGCTTCGCACATATGCTTACCCGCTTTGCTGCTCAGGTATAGGCTATTGTCCGACGCCACATCCAGTTCCAGGGCCATCGACCGGAAAGAACCATTGCGTATACCCAACCCCACGAGGTAATAAGTTGCTGCGATGTCCTTGTTGTCCTGCACCTTGTGAATCATCACTTTGTCTACTACCGTACCGTTGCCGAACTCCTTGATGAAAGGCTGCATCAGTTCCTGGCGCGGCACAATGTAATCCACACTGTCAAAAACCACCTGAGCCAGCAGCTGCCCGTCATAGGCTGGCGGGGCCTCGGCATCGAGGGGCTCCCCTTCACTTTCTTCCGGAAAAGACTCCCGGCGCGTACAACCGACAGCCAGTAGAACAAGCAATGTCAGGGCCAGCAAAGGGCGGAGACAAGTCAGCACCACGTGCCAACTGCCGGCAGAAGGTTTTCGGGTCATGTAGATTTTATCAGGTGAATTATTTCTTATAGTATTTCATTGCTTCCGGCATATACTTCTGCAGCGTAGCCCGGCGTGTACCCGCGCTCGGGTGCGTGCTCAGGAATTCCGGTGGTGCCTGGCCGCCAGACTTGGCTTCCATACGCTCCCAGAACGGAATAGCTTCCTGCGGATTGTATCCTGCCATCGCCATAAACACAAGGCCTAACTGATCCGCTTCACTCTCCTGGTTACGGCCATACTTCAGCAGTCCCAGCGTGGAGCCGGCGCCATACACGGTCATGATCAGGTTCTGGGCAATACCTGGCTGTGTTCCGGCCAGGGCCGACAGGGTCTGACCACCAAACTGCTGGGCCAACTGCTGACTCATACGCTCGTTGCCATGCTTGGCAATGGCGTGGGCAATTTCGTGTCCCATGACTACAGCTAGCCCAGTTTCGTTCTGAGCTACCGGCAGTATACCGGTATACACGACCGTCTTACCGCCCGCCATGGCCCAGGCATTTATCTGATCATCCTCTATCAGGTTGAACTCCCACTGGAAGCCCTGCAACTGATCGGACATGTTGTTGGCAGCCATGTACTGCTCCACGGCACGCTGTATGCGCTGGCCGGCACGCTTTACCATGGCCGTGGCCTGGGCGTCACGGGAGAGCTTGTTTTCTTTCAGGAACTGGTCGTAGGCATCGTAGCTCATTTGCTGCATCTGCGCGTCTGACACCAGGCTCAGCTGTCTGCGGCCTGTGATCGGAACCGTCGTACAGGCTACCATCGTCACGACAGCTATTGAAAAGGCTATTATTTTCTTATACATAACTTTAAAGTTTAATGGTCTGT
>NZ_JSYF01000665.1:0-290 GCF_054824225.1 Pontibacter sp. HJ8 | reverse complement strand
TCGGGATGGCTCAGATCGATGGTCCACGCAAATACGGTGGGTGAGTTCATACCGACAGCCACCCCAAAGACAGCCGCTGCCACTAGCAGGGCCAGGGCCGAATCAGCAAACCCGATCAGCGCCATGGCAAGAACCAGCAACGCCGTACTGACACGAAGCACCCGGATGCGGCCATACTTATCCGAGGCCCTGCCTGCCAAAAACCGGATGGCCAGGGAAGAAAGCGTAAAGCTGGAAAAGAAGAGGCCTTTGTTCTCTATGCCCAGGTATTCGCTGAAGTCCGGAATAAT
>NZ_JSYF01000101.1:0-6289 GCF_054824225.1 Pontibacter sp. HJ8 | reverse complement strand
TACGAAAACGGCTTCTCCCGCAGATGATCCGTTCGTGATGATTTCGATGGGAGATGGCACTACAGTGCGTGTCGACCGCCAGTCCGTGACCCCGGTAAAGCCGGATGTGGACCGGGAGGTTTTCCAATGGGAATATACCTACGCCAACGCCGGTACTTACACGGTAACATGGGTTGGCGAGAACCGCAACGGAGGTATCCTCAACCTGGCTGCCCCTACAGACCAGCTTTCCTTTTCCATCTCTACGACCATTACCATTAACCCGCTTCGGGGACTGAACAGTACGCCTGTACTCACTGTCGCCCCGATCGATGAGGCTACCGCGAGCCAGCGCTGGGTGCACAACCCCGGTGCCGTGGATGCTGACGGCGATAGCCTTTCTTATAAACTGGTGCAGCCGCAATACAGAAACCCTGTCGGTGTCATCACCAATGTGCCGGGTTACCGGGATCCGCATACCGTAGATAATTGCCGCAACGCCACCAATACCGGTGCTTCTACCTTCACCCTCGATCCTGTTACGGGCCAGCTGACCTGGGATGCCCCCTGCCGTCTGGGAGAGTACAACGTAGCCTTTGTAGTGGAGGAGTGGCGCGTATCGCCCGGGGGAGGAGCCGTGCTGCTGAGCAAGGTGGTGCGCGATATGCAGATCCTGGTAGTAGACGCCAAAAACAGGCCACCGGTACTGGTGCCCCGCGATACCTGCATCGTAGCAGGCACTACACTCAGCACCACGATTACAGCCACGGACCCGGACGGTCACCTGATTGACCTGACAGTACCGGGCACAGGCGGTATACTGCCTCCTGCTACATTTAATGTGACAACCAACATACCCGGCAGAGCTGCCGGCCGTCTGATCTGGAATACTACCTGCGAAGATGTGGCTTCCCGACCTTACCAGTTGGTGTTTCGGGCAGAAGACAAACCCTCGGCACCTGCCAGGGCCCTGGCTGACCTGCAGCCCTACCGCATCACCGTTGTGGGGCCGCCGCCGCAGAACCTGGTAGCAAGCGCCGAAGGCCGGAATGTGCGGGTGACCTGGGATTCTTATACTTGCCAGAACGCTTCCACCATACGCATCTACCGACGGGAAGGACCTTCCGACTTTACACCCGGCCCTTGCGAAACAGGAGTGCCAGCCAGTTCCGGCTATGTGCTGATAGGGGAGGTAGGGAAAGAAGTAACCGAGTTCCTGGACGATAATGGCGGGCAGGGGCTCTCGGCAGGAGCCGAATATTGCTATATTATTTATGCGGAGTTCCCGCAGCCATCGGGGGGCAAAAGTATTGCATCCGTAGAAGCCTGCGTATCGCTGGAGCGTGATCGACCTTACATCACCAATGTGACGGTGGACCGCACTGATGTAACGAACGGACAGATCACTGTGCGCTGGACACAGCCGGGTGCCGGTGTCGAAAAGCTGAATGCGCCTTTCGAGTACCGTCTGTACCGCAAGGAAGGACAGCAGCCGGGAGGCACATACCAGCAGGTGTTTACTTCCCGCAGGCTGACAGATACGGTGTTTGTCAATTCTGGACTCAACACAACCGAAAAGGCGTACCGCTACAAGCTGGAGTTTTACAGCACACGCACCAGCGGGGGACCTCCTGCTGACCAGTTACGCGACAGCGCTTCCGCATCCAGCGTTCGCCTGGAAGCGGTGCCCGCCAGTACGCAGAATGAGATGGCCGTAACACTGAACTGGACTTACGATGTGCCCTGGAAAAATGAGGTGCTTCAACACCAGGTATACCGGGTGGAAGGAACCGAACTGGTCGAGATAGGCACGGTAACTGCTACCCCAACCAGTGGCACCTTCACAGACCGTGGAAGCGACGCTGCGCCTTTGGAACGAGGGCAGAGCTACTGCTACGTGGTGCGAACGCAGGGAACCTACCAGATCGAAGGATTGCCCGAACCGCTGCAGAACTTCAGCCAGCAGGTATGCGTGGAGCTGCCCAAGATCATTTGTGCGCCTGAGCTTAGTATAGATCCGCTCGACTGTGATGCCTTTGCCGCTAACCCGACGCAGCCCCCTTACCAGAACGTGCTGACGTGGGTGCCGCAGATCACCGGCGACTGCACCGATGAGATCGACTTCTATACTGTCTACTTCAGAGGGCAGGGAGAAGAAGAGTACCGGCAGCTTGCTACTACCAAGGAGACCACCTATACCCATACCGGACTGGAGTCTTTCGCCGGTTGCTACCAGGTAACGGCGACGAACCTGGCCGGGGAGGAAAGCCCGCGAAGCAACGAGGTTTGCAAGGATAACTGTATCTTCTTCATGCTGCCAAACATCATCACCCCGAACGGAGACGGCTTGAACGATGTATTCCGCCCTGATAAGCGTACGGCTTTCATCCGTTCGATGAAGTTTAGCGTATTTAACCGCTGGGGCGTGAAGGTGTACGAGAGCAGTAGCACTGCAAGCGGCGATGCACTCTACATCAACTGGCCGGGTGTTGACAAAGATGGCAACCGCCTGACCGACGGCATCTACTACTATGAGGCCGAAGTTGAATTCTTTACCATTGACCCATCCAAAGAAAAAGCCAAGTACAAAGGCTGGGTAGAAATAGTGCGTTAAGCAAGTATGATACAAGAGAAACTGGAACGGCTGCAGGAATTGCCCATCGTATTTTACGATGGCACCTGCGGCTTTTGCCAGGCCAGTATACAGATCGCTTTAAAGTATAACAAACGCCAGGATCTGCATTTCGCAGCCTTGCAGTCGGGCCTGGCAGAGGAGCTGGTACCCCAGGCGCAGCTACCGGATCCTTTGCCGGATTCTATCCTTTTCTATGAAAACGGCCAGCTCTATACCGAGTCAGAGGCCGCCCTCCGCATTGCCCGCCATCTCAATTTTCCATGGGCGGCGCTTTATTATTTCAGGTTTATTCCCTTATCTTTCCGCAATTTTGTGTACCGCTTCATCGCGAAGCACCGCTACCGCATTGCTGGCCGCACCGAGGCCTGCATGCTGCCCAGCCCAGAAGAACGGGCCAGGTTTGTGGCGCAATAAGACACAAGATGTTAGATAATAGGCACAAGACTTCATTATAAGACTCTCCATATTCTATTAAACAAGAAGGAGGAACAGCAGGCTAACTGTAAGTTTCATGGTTACCTTTAGCATAAAAGTCTAACGTCTTATGTCCTGCGTCTTGTGTCAAGAAAAAGCAATTTAACCATCAACAATAAAGAATGAAGAAGGCATACGTTTTCCCGGGACAGGGGTCTCAGTTTGTAGGTATGGGGAAGGACCTGTATGAGCAGCACGAAGAAGCAAAGAAACTGTTCGATCAGGCAAATGAGATTTTGGGTTTTAACATCACCGAGATCATGTTCCATGGCACGGACGAGGAGCTGAAGCAAACCAAAGTAACACAGCCCGCCATTTTCCTGCACTCGGTGGCACAGGCAGTAGTAGCCAAAGAGTTCGCGCCGGACATGGTAGCGGGTCACTCCTTAGGTGAGTTTTCAGCCTTAGTAGCCAGTAAAGTATTGAGCTTTGAAGACGGGCTGCGCTTGGTCTCCAAAAGAGCGCTGGCCATGCAGGCAGCCTGTGAAGCCAACCCCTCCACGATGGCGGCTATACTTGGGTTGGACGACGCAAAAGTAGAAGAAGTTTGTGCTTCGGTAGAAGGCGAAGTGGTCGTGGCAGCAAACTACAACTGCCCGGGCCAGCTGGTGATCTCCGGCTCTAACAAAGGCATTGAGATTGCCTGCGAGAAAATGAAAGAAGCCGGCGCCAAGCGTGCGCTTCCGTTGCCGGTTGGGGGTGCGTTTCACTCGCCGCTCATGAAACCGGCCGAAGAAGAACTGGCCAAAGCCATCAACGAAACTACTTTCAGCCAGGGCATCTGCCCGATCTACCAGAACGTAGACGCCCTGCCGCATACCGACCCGGAAGAGATCAAGCAAAACCTGATCAGCCAGCTAACGGCTCCAGTGCGCTGGACACAGTCGGTGCAGCAAATGGTGGCCGATGGCGCTACGCACTTTGTAGAATGTGGCCCAGGCAAGGTGTTGCAGGGCCTGGTGAAGAAGATCGAGCGTACTGCCGAAGTAAGCTCGGTAGAATAATCACTGAACTGAAGCATACGGTATAAAAGTCCTTCCCGGTGTGGTGCCGGGAAGGACTTTTTGCTTGAGGCCAGTTGTTGAGCAGGTATAGGAGGCAAGGAACTGAATTTGTAGGAATTGGTGGTTAAGTGTAAATTATTACATTTGCCTTCTGAACCAACAAAACTATTCCCATGAAAAACAGGGTGTCTTTTTTACTCTGGATGATCGGATTCATACTGCTGAACCTGTATTCGAATGGCCTGCCGAAGCTCTTTCAACTGGACGTGCTGCCCTGGCTGGCATATGCAGTCGGTTTCTTTTTTCTGGCACACCTGTTTGGGAAATACGTGCTTCACTTAAAAGGATTGCCTTCCTTTGGTATGCACCTACCAAAAGGCTGGTTCATGCTCGTGGTGCTTGGCTTTGTGGTAGGTTTTGGCATTTGGGCGCTGAAATACCTGGTGTTTTATGAAGCAGGAAAGTTTGAGGTAACCGGGTGGGCGGACAGTAGCTACATTGCCGGTATGCTGGCACAGGCCCTGCTTGGGATGTTGTTTGCCGCCGCCATGAATGATGTGCTGATACGCGGGTACTGGCTGGCTTACTGCAAAAAAGCCGACCTGATGAAGTGGTACCTGGGACTGACCACCGTGTTATACGCGCTGGATGATTCCTGGAACGAAGGCATCAGTGGGATCAACCTTGTGTTTTCGGCAGTGCTGGGTATTTCGTTGGCCTACACGGTCATTAGAACCGGTACCATCTGGATGGCCATCGGCATACACTGGGGGAGCAACATGATGTACCGGGTAATGGCTGGCTTTAACGGGGAGGGAATCTGGCAGTTGGAGCAGGTAAAAGATGGCGAAATGTATGAGTGGATCAGCATCGGGATCACGGCACTCCTGTTTCCGGTCGTATACCTGCTGTTGAAAAACAGGAAAGCAGACCGGGCGTTGCAGCACCAGCAACCTGCGTCCAGCTCCGAACTTGAGTTGATTTAAAAAATATGCTATGAACGTGGAAAACCGAAAAGACATCCTCAAGCTGGTAGATGCCGCGCACGCCCGAGTAGAGTCTTACTACCCCGAGACACCCGTGTACAAAAATATCCCGGAGTGGCAGGAGAAACGGCGCTTACTGCTAGCAGACCTCGGGCTGCACCTTACGCAAGATGCCATGAAAGGGGAAATTATCAACGAAGCCTCCCTCCGAAACCACCTGTTTGCCATTCTCAAGATCTGCAGCGAATTTTTTCCGGAAGCACCCTACCAGCAAGCATCCGAGTTGCTTGATCATACTTAACTACTTCCCTTGTCAACCAATCAGCTTACTTTTCTCAGGAGGGGCGCAGGGTAGAGTTTATACTTTCAGAGGAATAAGTTTCTCGCTCGAAAGGACGAGTAGAGCCACAAGTATAAAAGTCCGTTTTAAAACCACACATACCCCGTGCCTCAGGGTTCCTTCCTAAGTACAGGTATAAACTCATCCTTCACTTTCAAGGTGAAGGTGGTCTGCAAAGGGAAGAGTCGCGAAAAATCGGAAGTATAGGTATAGCCTAAGACATAGAAGTTCCTGAATCTTTAGTATTTTCAGGAAACCAACTGCAGCGCATGAAGGCACTCCTACTACTTCTGTTACTGGGATTCGTTGTTTTCCCGTTACAGGCGCAATACAAACTAAAAGGCCGCGTGGTTGACGAAAAGACAAACGAACCCATCGAGTTTGTCTCGGTTTATGTGAACACCACGACCATCGGGGCCACGACCAATGCAAAAGGAGAGTTTGCCCTGCAGGTGCCCGGCGGCCGGCACGAGCTGATTGTGTCCTACCTGGGCTACAACCCGATCATTTACCAGGTAAATACGGAACAAATCCCCGGCAACATACTTTTTAAGCTGAGTCAAAAAGAGCAAATCTTAACCGAAGTAGTCGTGGAGGGCAAGCGCGACCCGGAGTGGTACCAGAACCTGGAAACATTCAAAGAAAGCTTTTTAGGCCGCAGTGAATTTGGCCGGCAATGCAAGCTG
This sequence comes from Pontibacter sp. HJ8, assembly GCF_054824225.1. Taxonomy (NCBI): domain Bacteria; kingdom Pseudomonadati; phylum Bacteroidota; class Cytophagia; order Cytophagales; family Hymenobacteraceae; genus Pontibacter; species Pontibacter sp. HJ8. The sequence goes on along the minus strand of NZ_JSYF01000101.1, from coordinate 185 downwards.
CTCAACCCGGAGGTGCTGACCATAACGTTTGATCCGCAAACGGCCTTGCTGAAGGTGTCGTCTGACAAACCCCTGCTGATCGAAAACCCGGCGCTGGGCTACCACATCGAATACCTGCTGACGGATTATAAATTTCACATGCGGGAAGGCTACATGATGCACCTGGGGTATCCGAGGTATACCCT
>NZ_JSYF01000664.1:0-936 GCF_054824225.1 Pontibacter sp. HJ8 | reverse complement strand
GTATAGGTATAGGTATAGGTATAGGTATAAACAAAAAGGGGAGGCACTCAGCCTCCCCTTTTTGTTTATACCTGGCCGGTTATTCAATGTTTATCCGCTTGCGGTTGCCGGCATTCACCTCTTCTCGCTTCGGTACGTTTATCTTCAGGACGCCTTCTTCGTAACGTGCCTTTATCTCCTCAGCATTCACGGACTCGGGCAACCGGAAGGAGCGGCTGAAGGAACTGTAGTTATACTCCCGCCGCGTAAAGTTTTCTTCTTCTCTTGTTGTGTCTTCTTCTTTCTGGCTGCTGATCGTCAGCATACCTTCGTCTATATCGATGTTGAAATCGTCTTTAGCCATGCCCGGTGCAGCCACCTCAATCGTGAAATCTCTTTCGCTCTCGCGGATATTGGTAGCAGGCATATTCCGCATCATCTGGCGCCCGATCTGGGCAGGCATCCGAAACAGATCGTTTTCAAAGAAGCGATCCACATCGCTGAAGAAATCTGTAAAAAAAGATTTGGGAGCCAGGCTTTCGCCATTACGCTCTCTTTTCATGGGCTTCATAGTATTATCTCCTTTCAGTTATGGTGAAACAAAACGCTCGTATTCAAATCAAAAAAAGTCAGCCTTTTCTAATTTTTACGCCTTGGTTTGTTTATAGTTTAACCTAAAATATGATAATACGACAAAAAAGACGAGCGAAAGCACCGACAAGCTTTTACTCGTCTTTTTGTTCTTAACGGGTTTGTTTTCAGGTAGTCCTGACGTTAACTCTCTCCTTGAAAGGCAAAGGCTAATGCTGGACTAAGGGGTTGTTAGTACGGGTAGCTTAAATGTTTTCATAGGCTTGGAAAGCGCATGAATGTTTTCATAACTTGGAAAAGGAGCGAATCACTGTACAAATATTAGCAATCCGGAAGTCGTTTTAAAGGATAGTTTACAACTTAAAG
>NZ_JSYF01000100.1:0-6650 GCF_054824225.1 Pontibacter sp. HJ8 | reverse complement strand
GGGCTAAGCCATACCTGCTTTTTCTTGAATCTTTAACTTTCCGGCAGGCGCTCATTCAGACCCTGTCACCACCAACCTGTTTATGAAGAAACTAGCTTTACACTGGCAAATCCTGATAGGTATGGCACTGGGAGTAGCCTGGGGCGTGTCTGCCAGCTCTTTCGGTCTCATCGGGTTCACCACTGACTGGATCAAGCCATTTGGTACCATCTTTATCAACCTGCTCAAACTCATCGCTGTGCCACTGGTACTCGTGTCCCTGATCACCGGCGTGGCCAGCCTCAGCGATATCAGCAAACTTTCGCGCATCGGTTCCAAGACGATCGGCTTATACCTGATGACCACTGTACTTGCCGTGGTGCTGGGGCTTACGATCGTCAACATTGCAGAGCCCGGCAAAGCCTTCTCGCCCGAGAAGCGCGAAGAGTTTAAAGCACAATATGCCGCCGCTACCACCGAGCGTTCTTCGGATGCGGAGGAAGTAAAACAGCAGGGACCGCTACAGGCGCTCATCGACATCGTTCCTGACAACGTCTTCCTGTCCATGACAGACAACAGCAAGATGCTGCAGGTGATCTTTTTTGCCCTGCTCTTCGGAATAGCCCTCATTCTTATCCCTTTTGAGAAGGCGGCACCTGTCAATGCCTTCTTTGAGGGCGTCAACCTCATCATACTCAAGATGGTGGATATCATCATGATGGCAGCACCTTATGGGGTATTTGCTTTGCTGGCAGGTCTGGTGGTGGAGTTTGCCGGCGATGACCCGGGAGCTGCTCTGGAGCTGCTGCTTGTGCTGGGCTATTACTGCATCGTAGTAACGATCGGGCTGGCTATCATGATGTTTGTGGTATACCCGATACTGGTGACCACATTAGGCAAGACAAATTACATGGATTTCTTCAAAGGTATTTTTCCGGCCCAGATGCTGGCTTTATCTACCTCTTCGAGTGCTGCTACGCTCCCCGTTACCATGGAACGCTGCGAAGAAAGGCTGGGCATCAACCGGGAAATCACCAGTTTTGTGTTGCCGCTGGGCGCGACCATCAACATGGACGGCACCAGCCTGTACCAGGCCGTGGCTGCTGTATTCATTGCCCAGGCCTATGGCATGGACCTGTCGCTGGCGACACAGGCAGGCATCGTACTGACGGCAACGCTGGCCTCCATAGGTGCCGCTGCCGTACCGGGAGCCGGCGTGGTGATGCTGGTGATCGTGCTGCAGCAGGCGGGCATCCCGATCGAAGGTATAGCCCTGATCCTGGCTCCTGACCGTATACTCGACATGCTGCGTACCACCGTCAATATTACAGGCGATGCCACGGTTGCCATGGTCGTAGCCCGTACCGAAGGCCAACTGCATCCGCCTGTGCTGGAAGACATTGGAATTACCAAAAGCTGATTTCAGGTGTAGGTACCTGCCAGCGTCGAATGAAATGATCCAACCTCAAAACACAAGAGCCACTCACCCGGCTCTTGTGTTTTTTTATGTATGCCTGTTTGTGTAAAATAAAGCTATATTGCTCAGTGTATGCATACAAGAACACTGCACATACCCCTGCAGGGAGAAGGCATGGGCAGGTCATGCAAACACAAAAAACCAGAAACCATAATTTCAGCAGGAGGTATTATAAGCAGGCGGATAAAAAGGCTCAGGTATGAAACAAAAGGACATGCGTTTATTCCAGTTGTATCCGCTTGGCGATGCGGCGATCACGGTGCAGTTCGGTGACTGCATCGATGGGCCTACGCATAGCAAAGTACGCGCTTTCGTCTCTTACCTGGAGCGCCATCCTTTCCCGGGCCTGGTAGAACAGGTGCCCGCTTTCACAACCGTCACGATCCACTACGACCCCTGGGTGGTGAGCGAGAAAGGCCATTATAATCCGTATGCGCGTATGACGGAGCTGGTGCAGCGTATGCTCAGCCTTGCCAGGGAAAGCCAGAAAAAGTCCAGGCCCCGCACGGTAGAGATACCGGTCTGCTACGGCGGTGCGTATGGCCCGGACCTGGAGTATGTGGCCCGGTATAACAAGTTGACACCCGAGGAAGTGATCGCCTGCCATGCCCGCGGAAAATACATCGTGTACATGATCGGCTTTGCGCCCGGCTTCCCATACCTGGGCGGACTGAGCAAAAAGATCGCTGCTCCCCGCAAGGAAGTGCCCAGAGAACACATACCGGCCGGCTCGGTAGGTATAGCCGGCAACCAGACCGGTATCTACCCGATCGAAACACCCGGCGGCTGGCAACTCATCGGCCGCACGCCCCTGACGCTTTTCCACCCCGACCACGCCCCACCTAGTTTGCTGCAGGCAGGTGACATGGTTCGCTTTGTGCCGGTATCCGAAGACGAATTTCAGCAAAGAAAGGAGCAGGAAGATGAGTCTTGAGATACGCAAGCCCGGCCTGCTCACCACAATTCAGGACAGGGGCAGGTATGGCTACCAGAAAGACGGCATCATCGTGAGCGGCGCCATGGATACCTTTGCCTTGCGGGCAGCCAACCTGCTGGCTGGCAATGCCCGGCATCAGGCGGCGCTGGAAATAACGCTGGCAGGCCCGGTGATACGCTTCCACGAAGACCATATCATTGCCCTGACCGGCGCCGACCTTTCGCCCCTGATCAACGGGAAACCTGTAAAGATGTGGCGCCCTGTTTTGGTGAAGCAGGGAAGTATACTGGCATTTGGGGAGCGCAAATCATACTGCCGTGCCTATCTGGCTGTCTCGGGGGGCTTTGCCATACCTGAGGTCATGGGCAGTTACGCGACTTACCTGCGTGCCGGTATCGGGGGGTTGGAAGGAAGGGCGCTGCAGGCCGGGGACCGTATACCTTGTACAGGCCCGACCCGGGAAGGGCTGTCCCTTTTGAAAGAAGCAGCGACTGCAACCGATACCCAGACCTTTGCCTATACCCGCTGGACACCCGATCCGCAACTCTACCCAGATTATAAAACCAGCCCGGTTATCCGCGCCATCCGAGGTCCCGAATACGAACGCTTTACAGAAACCAGCAGAGCGCAGATCTGGTCAGAGCGTTTCCAGGTATCCTCCCGGTCCGACCGGATGGGCTACCGGCTACAGGGCGTTTCTGTATCCCTGGCTGAACAAACAGAGCTTATCTCCTGTGCCGTTACGTTCGGCACGGTGCAGGTACCGCCTGACGGGCAACCCATTGTACTGATGGCAGACCACCAGACCACCGGAGGCTACCCCCGTATCGCGCAGGTGATCAGTGCCGATCTGCCCGTATTAGCCCAGGTCGTACCCGGCCAGACCATCTCCTTCGAGGAGGTGACGCTGGAAGAAGCCCAGCAACTCTACATCCGCCAGGAGCAGCACCTGGAGCAGCTCGAACGGGCGATCCAACTTAAGAGCCACTTATGAGCCAAAATTTTTCCGTTGACCTGAACTCTGACTTAGGGGAGAGCTTTGGTGCCTACCACATGGGCAACGACGAGCAGATCCTGCAGTATGTCACCTCCGCTAACATCGCCTGCGGTTTCCATGCCGGTGACCCTGGCGTGATGCGTAAGACCGTGCAGCTGGCCCTGCAGCACCAGGTAGCCATCGGTGCACATCCGGGCCTGCCCGACCTGGCAGGTTTCGGCCGCCGCAACATGGCTGTTTCTCCCCAGGAAGTGTATGAAATGGTGGTATACCAGCTAGGTGCTTTGTCGGCTTTTGTGCAGGCAGAAGGCAGCGTGTTGCACCACGTGAAACCCCACGGTGCGCTTTACAATATGGCCGCCGTCGATGTGAACCTGGCAGAGGCTATAGCGGAAGCTGTGTATAAAGTAAAACCGGAAGCTAGCTTATATGGCCTGGCCGGAAGTGAACTGATCAAAGCCGGAAACAGGCTGGGCCTGGCGACCGCCCAGGAAGTATTTGCAGACCGCACCTACCAGCCCGATGGCACCCTTACCTCGCGCAGCTTACCCAATGCCCTTGTTACAGATCCGGAAGAGGCAGCGCAGCAGGTCGTACGGATGATAAAAGAAGGCAAAGTGCGTTCGCAGCAAGGTCAGGACGTTGCCATACAGGCTGACACGGTTTGCATTCACGGCGATGGCCCGCATGCCCTGGACTTTGCCCGCCACATCCGGGCTGCGCTCAGCCAGGAAGGTATAGCTCTCGCCGCAAAAGGAACGCCCAACGGATGAAGCCAGCAAGAAACTGGAGCGTGCTCCTGGGAGCCGCTTTCCTGATGGCCACCTCTGCCGTAGGTCCCGGCTTCCTGACCCAAACCACTGTCTTCACCCAAACGCTGGGTGCCAGCTTCGGCTTCGTTATCCTCACCTCCATCGTCCTCGACATCGGTGTGCAACTCAATGTATGGCGCGTGATCGCAGTATCAGAAAAACGGGCACAGGACATTGCCAACATGGTACTGCCGGGGCTCGGGCTGTTCATCGCGGTGCTGATCGTACTCGGCGGCTTTGCCTTTAATATAGGGAATGTGGGCGGGGCGGGCCTTGGCTTCAATGTGCTGTTCGGTATATCGCCCGAGGCAGGCGCAGTCATAGCCGCAGCCATTTCCATTGGGATCTTCCTGGTGCGGGAAGCCAAAAAAATGATGGACCGCTTTGCCCAACTCATGGGCCTGCTGATGATACTGCTGATTTTGTACGTGGCCATTACCTCCGCGCCTCCTGTGGGCGAGGCCGTCCTGAAAACGGTTCTACCTGACAAGATCGACTTCATCGCCATCATCACACTGGTAGGCGGCACGGTGGGCGGCTATATTACGTTTGCCGGCGGCCACAGGCTGCTGGATGCCGGCGTGAAGGGAGAAGCTTCCCTGCCGGAAGTGACAACCAGTGCCGTATCCGGCATCACGATCGCTTCTCTTATCCGCATTCTTCTTTTCCTGGCGGCACTCGGTGTAGTCAGCAAAGGGCTGGTGTTGGACGCGGGCAACCCGCCTGCCTCTGTCTTTCAGTTGGCTGCAGGCGACATCGGCTATACCTTATTCGGCATCGTGATGGTGTCGGCTGCCATCACGTCGGTCATCGGTTCTGCCTATACCTCCGTCTCTTTTATCAGGTCCTACCACAGCAGCATTGAACGGAATGAGAACTGGTTCATCATCGGCTTCATCGCCATCTCCACCGTTATTTTCGTCACCATCGGCCGTCCTGTTCACCTGCTCATTCTGGCAGGCGCCCTGAATGGGCTGATCTTACCGATCACACTGGGCACCATACTACTGGCAGCTTACAAGAAGACTATTATCGGAGATTACCGCCACCCACTATGGCTGACTGTTTTCGGAATTCTGGTCGTGCTGCTGATGGCCTGGATGGGCGGCTATACCTTGATCAAGCAGCTGCCGGCTTTGTTTGGTTAAGATTTTTAGCTGCTTGTTCCTCTTCTCTTACTGCCTTTGACATTTCAGTTTCGTAAACCTGATAAACGGACTGCTATGAAAAAGCCAGCCAACCGCTTTGATCGCAGGTGCTTTATCAGGACCACAGCTACAGTGACTGCGGGTATAGCTGGCTTCGGGTTATTATCTCAAGAAGGATGGGGTATGGACAGAACACAGGAAGAAATTAATATTATAGGTCCCAGACAGGGCTTTTCTCCACATGTCGGGGCACTCGTTTCCATGATGAACTGGATGCGGATGGTTGTGCTACAGTCTGTACAGCGCATGACAGTAGAGGAACTGGATTACCTGCATGACCCAAAGTCAAACACCATTGGGGCGATGCTGTTGCATCTGGCAGCTACTGAAAGGTTCTATCAGGTCAATACACTAGAAGGCAAAACCTGGGACGCAAAAGAAAGGAAGCAATGGGATGTACCGCTGAACCTTGGAGATGAAGCCAGGAACTCCATCAAGGGCCATAGCCTCGACTTTTACTTAAATGTATTGGAAGAAACACGCGAACGAACCATAGCAGAATTCAGGAAGCGGGATGATTCCTGGCTATTGGCAGTGGACAAAGATTGGCCCTGGGGCCCGACCAACAACTACTGTAAGTGGTTCCATGTTTGCGAACATGAATCAAACCACAACGGACAAATAAAATGGATCAGAAATAGAATAGTCTAGGCTAATGCTGATGCTGCCAACTTATAAATCATACTTCCTTCTCTCTTTCATCAATACCAATCATGCAGCACCTGCAGGGAAGCCACAGACTTGTTAGGTGGGTCTATCTCTAAGTATATCTAAAGCTCTGAGCAAAGCTATACCTCTACTACAAGCTTAGAGGTATAGCAAACATTCCCTAGCATAGTACAGTGCCATTTTATAAAAATTCATAATAGATTTTTTCTATATTTAACAAGGGTTATTCCTGCTAGCCGCCTGATGTAGGTGTATAGCAGGAGATGGACTCCTGCTATACCTTAGTTAGTTGTTTATTTAGACTATGAAGAACATCTTTCTTATTATAACAGCCTTCTTCATGCTGACGAGTTGTCAAACTGACAATTTCAATGATACTAAAAGATACTTTATAACAGACAAAAACTCTTATCGAATTGGTGAAGAAATAGAATTGACTGCAGTAATCAAATCAGACAAGGAAAAGGAAATAAGGTTTTATGACAATTTTAAAAATCTGGAGATTTCATTTGCTTTAATGTATGGACCTAACGATTTACACAATGGAAGTTGGTCAACCCGAACAAGTGCA
>NZ_JSYF01000099.1:0-8214 GCF_054824225.1 Pontibacter sp. HJ8 | reverse complement strand
ACAAGGAGGGGCAGGGGTGGTTGGACCCGGGGCGGGTTAATCCCCTGCTCAAGCTTAAGCCCATCACAATACATTCTGCTCCGGCACCGGCACGCCGGACAGGTGTTCCAGGTGTTTCCCGTCCAGAGTGACATATCCTTTCATGAGGTCGGCGGTGAGGCAGGAATGGATCGGGAGGATACCCAGCAGGTCCCCGATCTTATACCTGTCAAACAGGTCATTGCTGGCACGCACAGTGCCATGCTCCTGCGACAGCGACACCAATTCTATACCTTGCAGCGGCGCCGACCAGCCACTTTCCGACAGCTCCACGACACGTCCGAACAACTCAGAGCCGTCTGCCTGCACCAGGTTGTCTTTGGAGAAATGCACGCTGCCCCCATGCACGATGATCTCGTTCCGCTCCGGGTGCTTGGCGATAACCGGGCAGGCCATACACACTGCTATCTGCTCAAATGTACAGGAACCGATGTGCTGCTGTGTCAGGTCGTAGAAAACGTAGTTGCCAGGGCGTATCTCATCCACTCCCGAGATCGTCTCCAGGATGCTGCAGGAAGGCGTGTCGCCGATGGAAATCAGCAGTTCCGGGAAACGGGCCTTGTAGCGGTCCCGGACCAGGTGCAGCAGGAAAACAGTGGTATGGTGGATGGTCCGGATCACTTCTTTGTCCGTTTGCTTGTAGGTATGGCCATCGTGGGCCAGCACGCCGGTGAAACGCAGCTTGTCGTTTTTCTCCATCAGCGCTACGATCTGGTCCAGTTCTTCGTGGCTGTGGGGCAAAATGCCGGTGCGGTGGTAGCCGGTGTCGATCTTGAGCCATACGTTCACCGGGTGCTGCAGCTGATGCGCCAGTGCCTCCACCGTCTCGATGTTCACTGCCACTACATGCAATTGAATACGGGCTGCCAGCTCATTCACCAGCGCCATGTCCCGGATGTTGACAGGTATAGCCACCAGGATGTCGTTCCAGCCATGCGCGGCAAAGTAGCGGGCCATTTTCAGGGAGGAAACAGTGATACCCGTCGTGCCCTGTTCCCGGAACCAATCTCCCACCTGTGCCGACTGGTGCGTCTTGAAATGCGGCCGCAACCGGATATTGTTTCGGGCAGCCTTATCGGCCATCATCGCGATATTTTGCCGGCATTTTGCTTCGTCCAGTAAGAGGGTGGTTTCTGTTATATGTTCAAGCATGATATGATTTTTAAGGAGTAAGCAGGCTCCCTCCATGTCTTGGGGAGAGCCGAGGAAGAATAACCGTCCTACCTGAAATTTCCGAAAAAATAGCAGGACTGACAAATATCATTTATTAAAAGCAGCCGGTGCCCGACCTTTGTAAGCGTAATGAAGCAGGTGGCTGCTTCAGTATATTTATTCAGATCCTTGCTTATGAAAACTGCTGTCACTCCCGTAACTCCTGCCGATCTGCTGGCCAAGTACGATGTGCCTTCCCCCCGCTATACCAGTTACCCGACCGTGCCTTTCTGGGATGAGAAACCGCTGACGGAAGCGCGCTGGAAGCTGCATGTGCAGCAGGCCTTTCGTAAGACCAACCGCAAAGATGGAATCAGCCTGTACCTGCACCTTCCCTTTTGTGAGAAGCTGTGCACTTACTGTGGCTGCAACAAGCGCATCACCAAAAATCACGGCGTAGAAGAACCTTACATGGTGGCTCTGCTGCAGGAATGGGAGCAATACCTGGCCCTTTTTGACGAGAAGCCACGCATCACGGAGTTGCACCTGGGCGGAGGCACTCCTACCTTCTTCAGCGCACAAAACCTGAAAACCATGCTGGAGAAACTGCTCGAGAAGACAGAAGTGACGCCTGATGCGGCTTTCAGCGTTGAAGTACACCCCAACGCAACCAACGCTGAGCAACTGCAGGTGCTCTATGATCTGGGCTTCAGGAGGCTGAGCGTAGGTATACAGGATTTTGACCCGCGGGTGCAGTTTGTGATCAACCGCATCCAGACGTTTGCGAAGACAAAAGAAATTTTTGACGTGGCGCGTGCCATCGGCTATACCTCTATCAACGGCGACATCATCTACGGTCTGCCGCTCCAGACAGCGGACAGCGTGCGCCATACCATTGAAAAAGTGAAAGAGTTGCGCCCGGAGCGGATCGCTTTTTACAGCTACGCACACGTGCCTTGGAAAAGCAAAGCCCAGCGACGCTACTCGGATGAGGACCTGCCGGCGCCGGAAGTAAAACGTGGCCTGTACGAATTGGGAAGAACCATGCTGGAAGACGCCGGCTACATCGAAACAGGCATGGACCACTTTGCCCTGCCGGAAGATGAGTTGTGCATCGCAACGGACAACGGCAAGCTGCACCGTAACTTCATGGGCTATACCGCCCGCCATACCGAGCTGCTGATCGGCCTGGGTGCTTCCAGTATCTCCGATACCGGTACGGCCTTTATGCAGAACGTGAAAGAAGTGGAAGCCTATGAAGCAGCCGTTCATACCGGGCATCTTCCTATCCTGAAAGGCCATGAACTGACAGGCGAGGACATGCTGCTGCGCACCCACATCCAGAACCTGATGTGCCGCGACTATACCAGCTGGAGCGAAGACGAACTGCCCTACTTTGTGGATGCCCTCGTACGCCTGCAGCCATTGGCGGAAGACGGCCTGGTCGACTACAGCAACCACGACATTCAGGTACTGCCGGCCGGTAAGCCTTTTTTACGCAACATCGCCATGTGCCTCGACGCCCGCCTCTGGGCCAGCCAGCCAACCACGCCGGTGTTTAGTAAATCAGTTTAAGGTGAGTGAATAGTGGGGTTGAGATTTTGATTTTTTTCAAACCTACTGCTTAGTCCGAAGTGTGTGAGAGCGCTTCGGACTTTTTTGCCTGAATCAGGTTTTACTGGATTTTAAAGAGTGGCCCTACCCCTAGGAGGGGAGCCTGCTTTTACAGTTTGACAGCTCTTAATTCAAAGACACTGATTCGTCATCCCCCTACCCCCTTCGAAGGGGGGACTTGGCTGAAGTTGCATAACTAGTTGCTATTGAACTTCTCGCAGTCCTTGGGTTGAGCGCCTAGTAGGTTTCCGGTGCCGCAGGCATTGCGACGCAGGAGCAAAGGAAAGATACACAGCGCGAGGCCCGAGGACGATGCCCCGCGGCTTTGAGCGCTCCACAGTCAACTATGAAACAAGAAGTAAAAGGGCACTGGAATACAAATAGCGACGCTAGCAGAAAGCTTGCTGGCTTAAGGTATAGGCAACAGCTAAATGCAACAGCCGCCGAGAGGAGGTCCTGAAATACTCCTGATTTCTCACTGCGTTCGAAATGACAGAGTACGCATTCGAAATAATAGTCGCGTTACCCCAATTAAACATTTAGAACTACCTTTGCAGAAACAGCAGCTATACCCCATGAGCTTCTTCTACATCAAAGCCCTGCATATCATTTTTGTGGTTACCTGGTTTGCCGGACTGTTCTACATCGTGCGTCTGTTTATCTACTTTGCGGAGGCTGCCGAGAAGCCGGAACCCGAACGCAACATCCTGCTCAACCAGTTCAAAATCATGCAGAAGCGGCTCTGGTACGGCATCACGTGGCCATCGGCTGTCCTGACGCTCATATTTGGGCTTACCATGCTCTACCTGTATGGCTCCATCCCCGGCTGGCTGGTCTGGAAGCTGGCTTTTGTAGTAGGGCTGTATGTGTATCATTTCCTCTGTCACGCCATATTCAAACAGCAGCAGCAGGGAATCATCCGCTATACCTCCACACAACTACGGATCTGGAACGAAGTAGCCACCTTGTTTCTGATCGCTATTGTGTTCCTCGTGGTCCTGAAAAGTACGCTGAGCATGGTATGGGGCATTGTAGGACTGCTGCTCTTTTCGGCAATACTCATGCTCGCTATACGCATTTACAAACGCGTGCGGGAGTCGGGGCAGAAGAGCTAAGGACCGAATAATTCGCGCATTCCGGCAGATTTTGTAACTTTGTACAAAACGACGATACATGAAGCAACCTGCACTGAAAGCCAACGAGCGAGAACTGATAAAACTTATCCGCTTTTTCAGTAAGCGTGCCGAGCGACTGATGGAGGAAGGCGCACTCAGTCCGGAGCATACCCAACTGACCAATGCCTGCGAGAACCTGGAAACGCAACTCATCACGCATGCCACTAACCGGGACGCGATCCTGGATAAGCGCGAGCGCCTGCAAAATATCATAGAAGACAATGCGCAATGCCCCAAGTGTAGCAAAGCGGATATGCTCAAGCGTACCGGCTCCACCATCACGGAGCGCGGCTGGAAGTGCAATACCTACAAGTGCCGCCGGTGCAACATCACCTTCACCTGGAACAGGCCGAACAACCCCTGGCATATGGTAGAATTCCTGGAGGCATACATCCAGGAACTGCAGCAAGCCATGGCTGTGGAGCAGAATCAGGAGGTGGTAGAACAGACAGAAGACGCCATCGTGCACATGAATGACAGCCTGAGCCGCCTACGCCCGGTGCTAGAAATGTCTGACGAGGAGGTCGATGCGTTGGAAACGAAGGAGCGGGAAATGGACAAGCTCATCCACCAGTTCAAGAACTACCTGCTGATCGAAAAGATCAAACTGGATACGTATCCGGAAGAATCAGAAGAAAACTAAGGTATAAACAGCATAAAAAAAGCCGGTGCGCCAGGTATAGCGATATACGGAGTGCACCGGCTTTTTGCTTAGCGTCTTTTCCGGCCGCCGCCTTTTGCTGCCGGAGCATTCCGGTTGGCGCCTCTCGATCCGGCATTACTTTTTGAACCCGTCTTTTTGGTTCCGGCACTTTTGGATGCGCTGCGCTGGCCTCCGGCACCTTTCGTTGCGGTTGCCCCAAAGCCACTTTTCCTGCCTGCCCCGCCTTCTTTTCGCGGAGGCCTGTTGCCGGTAGTTGACTTCTTCCGGGCAGGCTGGGCTGCCGGTGTCTGGCTAACAGTTGCTTTCTTTTTACTTACCGAACCCTCCTCCGTTTTGGAGGACTCAGCCACCATACTTTGGAGCATTTCTACTTCGGACTCGGTCAGCGCCCGCCACTGGCCCAAGGGGAGCTTGGTCAGCGTGATGTTCATGATCCGGATCCGCTGCAGCGTTTGCACCTCATAGCCCAGTGCCTCGCACATCCGCCTGATCTGGCGGTTCAGCCCTTGGGTAAGTATGATGCGAAACTTCGCAGGTCCTTCCTGCACCACAAAACACTTTTTGGTGTTCACACCCAGAATCGACACGCCGCTGCTCATCTTCTCCACAAAATCCGGTGTGATGGGCCTGTCCACCGTTACGATATACTCTTTTTCGTGCTTATTGCCCGCCCGCAGGATCTTGTTTACGATGTCGCCGTCGTTGGTCAGGAAGATGAGCCCTTCCGAATCCTTGTCCAGGCGGCCGATCGGGAAGATGCGCTCCGGATAGTTGACAAAGCGGATGATGTTGTCGCGCTGTGACAGGTCGGTCGTGGTCTCGATACCGGGTGGTTTGTTCAGGGCCAGGTATACGGGCTCCACCTGGTTCCATTGCAGCGTCTTGCCATCCACCTGGATTTTGTCTTTGCCCTTAATCCTGGTTCCGACATCCGGCAGCTTGCCGTTCACCAACACTCTCCCCTGCTCTATCAGTTTATCGGCCTCCCGCCGGGAGCAGATGCCTGCATCGCTGATGAATTTATTTAAGCGGATTCCGTCGGATGTGTGCTGTGTCATAATTTGAATTGGCCGGCCATAAGAGAAAGCCGGCTGAATGTTTATACCTTGTAAAATAACGACAAAACTTCAGGAATAGCTATTTTCTTCGCCTACAACGCTCTTATCAGCAGGTACCAGATGGCCAGCGTCAGGAAGGAAAGCGGGATGCCGAAACCGACCATCATGGACGCTAGGCGGGGTTTCAGGCCATAGGAAATCGCCACGATAGAGGCTGTGATCATAGGCGCCATACCTGCCTCTAGTATGCTGATCTGCACCACCCGGCCCCGCTCTCCCAGCGCCAGCACATACAGCACATAGATGATGGCAGGCGCCAGGATGAGCTGATACAACAAGCCCAGTCCTAAAAACCGCCAGTGTTTGCTGCGCCGTTCGATGCGCAGCTGCATCCCGACCGATACCAGGGCCAGCGGTGTCACGGTGCTGCCCAGCCGGTTGAACACTTCCTTCAACTCGTCCGGAAAGCGCAGGTCAGCCACGTTCAGGGCAAAGGCCAGCACAAAGGTCAGAAAAGGCGGAAAAGTCAAGATCTTCTGCGTGATAGCCTTCACATCCGCCTGCCCTTTGGAGAAGTAGGCGGCCAGGGCTATCCCCAGCGTGGAGACGACCACAAAAGTACCGGGCAGATCGACCAGGATGGCCGTCTGAAGTCCTTCTTTGCCATAAAGCGCCTCTATGATCGGAAAGCCTACGAAAGACGTGTTCCCGAGCCCGGCTGTCAGGATCAGGCAACCTACCAGCTTTTTGGACCAGCCATAGATGCGCCCCAGTGTATAGAAGAAGGCAGCAGCACCGGCAAAACAGATCCAGGCCACCCCGACCGGCAACAAAACCGACCTGTCCAGTTCTACTTCAGGTATAGCATATAGCGCCAGTGCCGGCAGCGAGATATAAATGATGAACTGGTTGAGAACGATGGGAGAAGTGGCCGGGAAAGCAGGTACGCGGCGCAGCAGCACCCCGATGATCAGGCAAAGAAAAAGTAAAATGATACTACTCATGAAAGTGCAGCAAACAGGAATGAATCGAATCCTGCAAAACTAGGGATACCGCAGCAGGTATAGCATATGAGAGGAAAATTATTGTTGGTGAAAATGTCTAAAAACGCACTCCGATCGAGTTTTTCTGCTCTCGCTCGCCTCTGGCGAGTGTGCGTTATGTAGTGGCGTCCCGCAACTTGTGCCAAGAGGCACACATGAAAAGCGGCCAGAGTCCGCCCGAATGCTCACACTCGCGGGACGCGAGCGAGGGCAATGTTTAATGCTCCTTCTGAAATACCTCCGCGATCATGCACCGGATACTGCCGCCGCCGATCTTCTCGATCATGTGGATGGGCAGGGCCAGCAGGTGCTCGTTGTGCGAGCGCAGTCGCTCCAGTTGTTCTGCTATTAGGCTCTCGTAGGCCATTTTGGACATAACGAGAATGTGCTCGCCTTGCTTGTTTTCGATCTGGAGCATGTTGCCTGCGAAGTGCCGGCAGGTCTGCTCTTTGGTGATTTCGATGACCTCCTTGCCACTGCCGGTCAGACTCATCCGAAGTTTTTCCCGATCCTGCTCCTCTACCACTTCCATTCCGACTACAGCAAACGTATCTCCTACGCACATCATCACGTTGGTATGGTAGATCAGCTCTCCTGTCGGCCCATAGGCTGAGAAGGTGACCGCGTCATAGCTCAGCGTATCGCAGAACGCCTGCAGCGGCTGAAGGGAAGTACGGGGAGAGATGGCGGCATAGGCTATTTTGTGCACCCGGTCCAGCACCAGGCTGCCGGTTCCCTCCAGAAAAGACGGCTCCTCCTGCGTCTCAAAATACTCCAGGGCCACATGCTCGCCGCAACGGCAGGCTTCTCTCAGATGCCCGATGATGTCCGCGCGCCGTTCCTTTCTTCTGCTCGAAACAGCCATCGGATACGTGATCACCTTTCCCTCGTGGTGCGTGGAAAACCAGTTGTTCGGGAAGACAGAATCCGTGATAACCGAACCTTCCGGATCCTGAAACGTGATTACCTCCACCCCAAGCGCCCGTAGTTCGGCTACGGCGTTCCGGAATTCCAACAGGGCAATATCCTGTATCTGGCCCGGCGTAAAATCGGGCAGCTGCCGCTGAAAAGCATTGGTTTGGGCGGCCTCCGGGTTAAAACCAAAGTTGGAGGGCTCGATCATCAGAATGGTGCTGGTGGTCTGTTTCATGGGAAGCGGAATTGACTTCACAAGTATAGTTGGTTTAAGTGAAAAAGTATGAGATGGATTTTAATTTCAAAGCCGGTTCCTACTTCGTTTAAGGGGCACAATTTTTCTTCAACCTAGTCTAGTTTCATCGCTTCGCCTAGCCGGCGGGCCTTACTTTTTTTCTTAATGAGAATCAAGGGACCCTACCCACACTCGCTGAACGCTCGAGCAGTGGTGCGCCGAAAAGTGCACCTGGCTCAAGCCGCTGCTCTGTAGCAACTGTTGTAAGTTAGCCTTGCCATACCTGTTAGCTATACCTCTTCGTGCAGGAATTCTCCCC
>NZ_JSYF01000010.1:0-805 GCF_054824225.1 Pontibacter sp. HJ8 | reverse complement strand
GGTCGTAGCAGCCAGATCGGTTGGACCGGCAATGTTTCCTACGGTTACCTCTTTGGCAAACGTACAGCCATTGGCATCTTTCACTGTCACGGTATAGGAACCGGCCAGCACAGCTTCAAATGTCGTTGCTGTTTGGTAGTTGGTGCCATTCAGGGAGTAGGTATACGGAGCCGTTCCACTTGTCACCCCGCTTACAGAGATAACGCCATTGCGGCTGCCGCAGGTAGACGAAGTGCTAGCCAGTGTTAGGTCAGTTGGTCCCGCGATATTTTCTACTTCAATTGTCTTGGCGAACACGCAGCCGTTCGCGTCTTTCACCGTGATGGTGTGCGCGCCGGCCGCCAACCCTGTGAAGGTAGCGGACTCCTGGAAGTTCGCACCGTCCTTGCTGTAGGTATAAGGAGCTGTTCCACCGGTCACGTTGCCGATGCTCAGGCTGGCGTTGCTGTTGCCGCAGGTCGAGGCAGCAGCTGTCAGTGCAAAGTCGCTCGGGCCAGCGATGTCCTTTACTTCCACTGTCACCGTACCCAGACAGCCGTTGGCGTCTTTCACGATGATGGAGTAAGTACCGGCCAGCAGGTTTTCAAATACCGTGGTGGTCTGGAAGTTGTCCCCGTCCTTGCTATAGGTATACGGACTGACACCCCCGGTCACGCCACTCACCGTGATACGGCCATTGCTGGCACCGCAGGTGGTAGACTGGGCAGTGGCGCTGAACACAGGTCCGGCCACATTGCTCACAGAAACTGCTTTGGAGAATACACAGCCTTTGGCATCCTTTACCGTGATGGTGTGGGTGCCTGCC
>NZ_JSYF01000663.1:0-988 GCF_054824225.1 Pontibacter sp. HJ8 | reverse complement strand
AATCAGTGCTTTTTTATTAATTTCTTTTTCAAGCTTTGCAGCGGTCGAAAACAATAAGTCGAATGTGGAGAAAGCAGGTAAAAGGATAACAAAGTCAGTAGCTGGTAAAAGGTCAGCCAAGTTGTTTGCCGGTACGTCTAAAGCCTATACCAAAGATGGTTTGGTAAAGAGAAAAGGCAGATCCAACAAAAGCTGCCCTGCATTTGAGTTTTAGTTTTAAGCTATACCTACATAAAAAAAGCAGCCCGGACCGGGCTGCTTTTTTTATGTAGGTATGCCGGCACATTCTGTCCAAGCTTTTGTGGGCAGGTATAGTTTGGGAAGATATGTTTCTCCAACTTTGCAGCTTTATAATCAGGTATGGCAGAACAAAAAACGCGTGTGTACGGGCTTCAGTTCGGGTTGCT
This sequence comes from Pontibacter sp. HJ8, assembly GCF_054824225.1. NCBI lineage: Bacteria > Pseudomonadati > Bacteroidota > Cytophagia > Cytophagales > Hymenobacteraceae > Pontibacter > Pontibacter sp. HJ8. The sequence goes on along the minus strand of NZ_JSYF01000663.1, from coordinate 581 downwards.
TTGTTTGAGTTCCTTTCTCTTTTTTTCAAGCTTCAACATGATCATTCCGGAGCTGCCCAATTACATCACAAAGCTGGGCGGCGGCGAATACAAGGGGCTGATCATTGCGCTTTTTACGCTGACAGCAGGTCTTTCACGCCCGTTCAGCGGCCAGCTGGCTGACAAAGTAGGGCGGGTGCCGGTGATGCTGGTGGGCGGTACTGTTTGCATCCTTTGCGGTTTTCTCTATCCGGTGACCGGTACGGTAGCGGCGTTTCTGCTGCTGCGGCTGGTGCACGGCTTTTCTACCGGGTTTACCCCGACCGGTACGGCGGCCTACGTGGCCGACATTATCCCGATGGAACGCAGGGGTGAGGCGACAGGGCTGTTGGGCCTGTCGGGCAGCCTGGGTATGGCGGCAGGGCCAGCGCTCGGCGCGACGATTGCCAACAACTTCTCCCTCGATACGATGTTCTATTCCTCTTCTGTCGCGGCTTTTCTGTCCGTGGCGGTTGTGGCGCGCATGCGCGAAACGCTGGATAACCCGAACCGCTTCCGGATGGGACTGCTGAAGATTTCACGCAGCGAGGTCTTTGAGCCGA
>NZ_JSYF01000662.1:0-886 GCF_054824225.1 Pontibacter sp. HJ8 | reverse complement strand
CCATTTGTGGCAGCAGCTTTGGTAGCCGCCGGAAAGTCCTTAATTTTACACCCCAATGCGAGCCTGAAGTATAAGCACACACCCTAAGCCGGCATGTCCGAAAGTATAGAAGCTTTTTTACTGAAATTTCTGAAGTTTGGCCTGGTGGGTTTTTCCGGCCTGATCCTGGACTTTGGGGTAACTTTCCTGGCGAAAGAAAAGCTCCGCTGGAACAAGTACATCGCCAACAGCCTGGGTTTTGCAGTTGCCAACACCAGTAATTACATCCTCAACCGGCTCTGGACATTCCACAGCGCAGACCCTGAGATCGGGTGGCAGTTCTCCAAATTCCTGTTGGTGGGGGTGGCCGGCCTGGCGCTCAACAACCTGATCGTATACCTGCTCACAGAGAAGGCAAAGCTCAACTTCTACCTTTCCAAGTTCATCGCCACAGTAGTGGTCTTTGTCTGGAATTTCCTTCTCAACTACCTCTATACCTTCACCCGGTAGTTTATTTCTCCTGCAGGATCCGGTAGATGCTGACCCGCTCATCTTTGTGCACACGCGGGTTGAGCAGGTGCAGCACATCGTCGTATAGCGACGGCATCAGGGTCGTTTCCAGCTTCAGGTGCGGGTACAGGCTGTTGATCTTAGCCATACGCTCCTCCATATCGTCCTGTCCTACCACCACTACATAGTCCGGCTTCTGGGGATAAGTGCTGATCTCAGCCGTCAGGCTGTCCACGGATTTGTCCCCGTTCAGGCTGTAGGTCATTACAAAATTTTCGGGCAGTGGCTTCCCGGCTTTGTAGGCATTCCAGACGTTCTTCTCATTGCGGTGATAATCTTCGTATTCGGCTGCCATGCGGTTGAGGTAGAAGAGCGGCGGCTGCTTCATGCTGTGGTG
>NZ_JSYF01000661.1:0-904 GCF_054824225.1 Pontibacter sp. HJ8 | reverse complement strand
ACCCATAAGCCAGCTACGCCGCCTTATGGCTAAGTCCGTTAGGCTTCATTTAAAGTATTGAAAAAGACACTAAAGATACTTGCAACAAACTGGATTCATCTGGTTGGATTCTACATCACAGCCTATTTGAGTATAGCTCTTTTCAAATTACTAGGTGTACCACACTATGGGGGTGGGAGTTGGATTCAAACTCTTCTGCTAAGTTTAGTCTCAATTCCGTTTCTGTTCTTTACTTACGGACTAAAAATTATGGTGGGATTCTTTGGAGTCCTAGTTTTACTAGACCTGATTGGGTTTAGGTTTACGAAATTCAAGGTTAAAACTATTCTTCTTGTAGAGTGGCTATTACTTATCCCTATATTCATTAGGTGGGCTTTTGAGTATGAATACTGGCTCTGGATAACTTTAGCCTTGTCGTTTTTAGTGACACAATATTGGAGAGAACCAAAAATAAAAAGAATATTCGTAGCCTAACACAATGCTTAAGTTACCCTCACTCACGCTTCGGGCATCTTAAGCACGCGGCCGTTACCTACTGTTATCAATACAATAAACAACGAAGAAGTGACAGGAAAGCTAGCTGATAAGTTTTACTAACTAGTACGGAGTCTATTCAATAGCTAGACCTCAGCCAGGTCACAAGTTTATAGATAAAAGAAGTCAATAACATCCTCGGCCACAGGCTGGTCGCACAGGTCGCAATCTTATAATGTAAATTCTAACTTGCAACCAAGCCTCTACAAAACAACCACCCTATGCAGCGTCTTGCTAATGGTTTTCTTATTCTGATAACTTTTTATTGCGCGAATGTCAGTTGTAAAACACCCTCTGGTCCATGTTAGACATTGAGTTTTACGACCTGTTAATTCATGGCATCGCGCAGTTTGATGCAAAGGAGCCTATG
>NZ_JSYF01000098.1:0-9637 GCF_054824225.1 Pontibacter sp. HJ8 | reverse complement strand
TTGCTTTGGAATGAGCTCAAAAATAAAAGATTGTTTGGTTTTGACTTTGATCGTCAGAAACCGCTCGACAATTATATTGTTGACTTCTACTGCAAAGAACTCATGCTGGCAATTGAAGTGGATGGCGACAGCCACGATAATAGCTATGATGCAGACAACGACAGACAGAAAGCATTGGAAAAGCTTGGGATAAGATTTCTGCGATTCGACGACTCAGAGGTAAAACAAAATCTCCCAAATGTTATCCGAGAGATTGAGGCATGGATTTTAGAAAACCGGCAGACATAGTAACCCACCCCTAACCCCTCCAAGGAGGGGAATTTTTAACCCCATACATCTAGTCTTACCCTTTTATTCACGTACTATTAATCGGCATATTACTTCATCAGTGCCTACCTCCTCCTGCTGGTATACTCCTCCAGTTCCCGCACATTGTTGTCGAACTGGAAGACGTCGTAGATGTAGTAGAAGCGTTCTTTGTCGCACACATTGTCGTATGCGAACTTGGCAAACTCCAGGCGGCTGCTTTCGTACTCGAGCTGCAGCAGCACGCGGCGCAGGTCTTCGGACAGGATGCTGCTGTTCCGGACTGCTTCGCGGGCAATGGTGAGGCGGGTGCTCTCGAAGTCGCGGCCTTTCATAGTTTCTGCCAGGCGGTCCACGTCGTAGCGGTCCAGCAGGTTGCGGCAGTTGTTGGCTGGTTCTTCGTAGCGTGGCGGAGCGGGCTCATACCTGTCGGGGTAACGGGGCGGTACAGGAGCCGGCACAACGACCACAGGCGGTGGCACCAGCGGTATTTCGCTGATCACTCTCAGGCTTACTTTCCGGCCCGATACGCGCACGGCATAGTTGGTCTCAAAGCCGGCTCGGGCCAACACATTCACGCCTGTTCTATACACTCCATGACGCCCCCGGATACGAAACTCCGCATAATGGCTGCCGGGCCGCAGGTGTGTCATACGCACAAAGTTGGAGGCGGTGCGGTTGATCAAACGACCGTCCAGCGCCATCTGGAAAGGCTCGCCCCGGTGGGTGGTAAACGTGACAACAGTGGGTTGTGCGAACACCGGCAGCGCCAGGAGCACAAACAGGAGCGGAAGTAGAAGCTTTTTCATGAAGTATAGGTTTTAGCTTATACTTCTGCCAAGCCAATTATTGTGCCAGTTTGCGGAACTAAAGTAGAGAGGTGTTTGTCTGCAGCGATTTTTGAAAAAGGTATGGGCATAAAAAAAACCACAGGTGCTATACCTGTGGTCTTCTTTTATGCTGAAGCTGAATTTCTATCCTTCGTAGTAAAACTCGCCTTTGTCACTTTTAATCGTCAGCTCATTGCGCTCGCTGGCTTTTACTTTGCCGATGATCTGGGCCTCTACGCCGAAAGACTTCGAAATGTCGATCAGGCTCTGGGCGTGAGCTTCGGGCAGGTATATCTCGAGGCGGTGGCCCATGTTGAAGACCTTGTACATCTCTTTCCAGTCGGTGTGGCTCTCTTCCTGGATGATGCGGAACAGCGGCGGCACCGGGAAGAGGTTGTTTTTGATGATGTGTACCTTTTCGGTGAAGTGCAGCACTTTGGTCTGGCCGCCACCGCTGCAGTGCACCATGCCATGTATGTGCGGACGGTGCTCCTGGAGTATGGCCTTCACAATAGGCGCATACGTTCGCGTTGGCGAAAGCACCAGTTTGCCCACTTCCATACCTGTCTCCCGGTCCACATCTGTCAGGCGGTGCTTACCGGTATACACCAGGTCCTTGGGCAACTCCGGGTCGTAGCTCTCCGGATAGGAGGCCGAAAGGTATTTGTGGAACACATCGTGGCGCGCGGAAGTCAGGCCGTTGCTGCCCATGCCGCCATTGTACTCGTCCTCGTACGTGGCCTGGCCATAAGAGGCAAAACCCACAATCACATCGCCGGGCTGTATGGTATGGTTGGAGATCACTTCGTCGCGGCGCATGCGGGCGGTCACGGTGCTGTCCACGATAATGGTGCGCACTAGGTCGCCTACATCGGCTGTTTCGCCGCCGGTGCTGTAGATGCCGATGCCATTGTCACGCAGCATTTGCAGCACTTCTTCGGTCCCGTTGATGATAGCGGCGATCACCTCGCCGGGTATCAGGTTTTTGTTGCGGCCGATGGTAGAGGAAAGCAGGATGTTGTCGGTAGCGCCTACGCACAGCAGGTCGTCGGTGTTCATCACCACGGCATCCTGGGCTATACCCTTCCATACGCTCAGGTCACCGGTCTCTTTCCAGTACATGTAGGCCAGCGCTGATTTGGTGCCTGCCCCGTCGGCATGCATGATGGCGCAATACTCCGGGTCACCTGTGAGAACGTCAGGGATGATCTTACAGAATGCTTTCGGGAAAAGCCCTTTGTCTATGTTCTTGATGGCGTTGTGTACGTCTTCCTTCGAGGCGGACACGCCACGGCGGAGGTATCTGTTTTCCATAGTGCTGTTCTTACTTACTTTACAAATTTAAGAAAGGCCTTGGTATATACGGCAAAAGAAGTGCTTTAAAAAAGGCAAAGGCAGCAATTTATGAGGCAATGCGCACGTCAGCGGGGCATTACCGCCAGGTATAGGGCATGGTATTCCCTGCAAAGTTTCGCGCTATACCTTGCAACCATCCAACAATATATTGACTCCTCTATATAAACAAACTTATACCGTATGATAAAGAAACTATTGCTTTGCTTGTTTTGCTTCTGTGCCTTTACTGCTGCGCAAGCTCAGGATTCGCTCCATGTCAAACCACAGGTTTCAGCGCCTTACAAAGCAGCTATCGGCTTTCGCTACTCTCCCGGAGGACCAATGGGTGGAGACCTTGGCGTAACGGCTAAGTATTTCTTCAGGCCCCAGTCTGCGCTGGAAGCTTATTCAAATCTTAACCTGGAGTCGCGTTACTTTCTTGCTTCACTGAGCTATATCTGGCAGCCGAAGCTGGCCACCTCCGAGCGCTTCAGGCCCTATGCAGGTATAGGAGGCGGAGTACTCCGCAACAATAACATCCATTTTGTAAATGGCGAACAGGCTTATATCAACCCCGTAGCTATTGCTACCTTAGGTATGGAGTATCAATTCAAGAAGTTGCCTCTAGCCCTGTCGCTGGATTACCGCTCTACTTTTATGCGGTTCGGCAATTCTACGCCCGACCACCTTCATCTGAGCCGCAGCAGCAATCTCGGCCTCGGGGTGAAATATACCTTCCGATAGGGTATAGCAACAGATATAAAACAGAACCGGCGGCTATAGTCACATGCTATAGCCGCCGGTTTTTTATGTGCTAAGGTATAGCGCTATACCTTGTAGTCTATTCCTGAATGCGCACCACCTTGAATTCGGTGCGGCGGTTGCGCTGGTGCTGCTCTTCGGTCTTGGCATTGCGTACTACCGGGCGGCTCTCGCCATAGCCTTTGGCCGTAATCCGTGCCCTGTCTATCCCTTTGGAGATAATGTAATTCACGGCAGACTGCGCGCGTCGCTGCGAGAGGTCCTGGTTGTAAATATCCACACCACGGGAGTCGGTATGGGAGCTCAGTTCAATGGAGATCCGTGGATTGTCAACCAGTATCTCGACCAGTTTATCCAGTTCCTCGGCCGCATCCGGGCGGATATCCGCTTTGTCGAAGTCGTAGAAGATGTTCTCCAGCACAATGGCCTTCTCCTTCACGATCTCATTCAGTACCAGGTTAGCCGTCAGGCGGACCTCGTTCACTTCATTTGGTAGCTGGTTCTGCGGAGGCATCTTGCCTATAGTTGTCACACGCTGGCGGGCAGCAAAGAAACCTTCTTTTTCGGCCAGCAACGAATAGGCAGTTGCGCTGTCAAGCGGGAAGCTGAACTTACCTTCCGCATCGGCTTTTGTCTCTGCCAGCTTCTGGCCGCGATCGTTCTGCAGCACAACCGGCATATTCGGTACGACAGTCTGCTCCTTGTCCTTGTCGCGGCGCTGGTAGACTGTGCCATCTACAAAGAAATTGACCAGCTTGCGTTGCGACTTAGAAAAGGCATAAATATCATCGCCCCCTTTGCCCCCTTCGCGGTTGGAAGAAAGGTAACCGGTGAAGGCATTCTGAAAGAAAACACCAAAATCATCTCCGCTGGAGTTGATCGGCGTGCCCATATTCACAGGCGTGCCATCTTCAATCCGGAACAGGTCCATACCACCTAAACCCGGCAGACCGTCGGAGGCCACATACAGCGTACCGTCCGGGCCAACATACACGTAGCTTTCGTTACCGGGCGTGTTGATGTCCGGGCCTAAGTTTACAGGAGCCGAAAAACGTCCGTTGTCATCGATGGTTGATTTGTAAATGTCGTTGCCGCCCAGCCCGTCTTTGCGGTCAGAAGCGAAATACAGGGTCTTGCCATCGGGAGCAAAAGCCGGTGAGGAATCCCAGGCGCGGGGATCGTTGATGTTGAGTAGCTTTGGCTCGGTCCAGGCGTTGGAGCGGAAGAAAGAGAGGTATAGGTCTACGTTGCGGCGGCCTTTTTTAGTGCCTTCGTTGCCGCGGGCAAACACCATGGTTCTCCCCTCGTCGGTAAAAGTAGCCATCGCATCATGCAATCCATCGGTATTTACGCCTTCGAGCTTGCGCACGGCACCGCCCATGGTGGCCGAATCGCCTAGCGTGGTGGCGTAGATGTTGAGGAAGCCTTCGCCATTGCCCAGGTATTCTTTGCCCGGTCCGCGTGTGGAGGAGAAGATCAGTTCGTTGTTGAGCACATAAGGCGCAAACTCAGACCCTTCCGTGTTGAGCACCTCCAGGTTCTGGAGCTCAAAGCCGGAGCTCTTCTTCAGGATTCCGCTCAGCTGGCTCAGGTTTTCCACTTCCCGCAGTGCCAGGCTTTTCAGTTGTGGCTTGCTGCCTATGCGTGCATAGTCCTGCAGCTGGCCCAGGGCGGCTTCGTACTTGCCGTTGGCTTTCAGTGCCATCCCGTAGTAGAAATACCCTTCTTCCTTACGATAGTTGTTGTCGAGGGCCGCTTTGTAGAAAGGCTCTGCCTGCGCCAGGCGGTTGGACAAACGATAGGATTCGGCGATCTTATAGTTGATCTCTCCCGAGTTACCTTCCTTGCTCAGCGCCTGCTTGTAAAACTCAATTGCCCGCTCATACTGCTCCTGCGCAAATCCCTTGTCGCCTTTACTCAGATACCTGCCTGCTCCGCAGGAGCCAAGCACCAGTACAAGCCCCAGAAATATGCTTGTTCGCTTTAGGTAATGTCCCATCGGCTTTGTTGATAGCGTATGATGCATGAGCAGTAGAAGTTACAGTGCCAAATTAAAAATACCGGGAGAGCCAGCTGTTGTGGGCCGGACGTGGCCACGCTTGCTGCAAGTCTCCGTAATTATTTACCAAAGTATCAAAGTATAAGGTATGCGCATTGATCTCGCCGGAGGCGACCTTCTCTTTCAGCTCACTCATCCCTACCAGCTTCACCTCATCGCCTTGCAGGAAGGCAAGCCGAGTGCGGTCAAAGAACGAAACCCCGAAACGCTCCTCCAACTCCCGCACAAAACTCACCGACTTATCGATGGAGCAGCCGCTGGCTACGGTAGCGCTTTCGTTGTTGGCCAGCACCAGGAACTGGTTGTGCAGTAACCTGGCCGAAGCCTGCAGCCCTGTGCCGTGGCTGCTCCACTCAGTAGCAAAACGCTCGAGCAATGGTTTTATTTCTGCCTGCTCCGCATCCGTTAAAGGCCTGTTGGCCTGGTATATCCAGAGCCGGGCATGCGGAGGCAGCTGATCAAACGGAATGTACATATTTTTAATTATTGGATGGTTAAATGGTTAAATTGTTGAAAGGCTAAAAGGCTGAGGCGCTATACCTGAAGCGATGCGTTTAATGCACCAGCGAATCAGTATAACTGCAATCACTAAGTGAATAACCAACAATTAAACAATTTAACAATGAAGCAATTTATTTACTTAAGCCTTCCGCTTGCGCGATCAGCTCTGCAATATCAAAAACTTTTACGGTTTCTTCCTGTTCCTTGTTCTTCACGCCGTCGTTCATCATCACCATACAGAACGGACAGGCCGTTGCGATCACGCCGTTGCCGGAACCGAGCGTCGCCAGTGCTTCTTCGGTGCGCTCAATGTTGATGTCTTTTTTGCCTCGCTCCGGCTCCTTGAACATCTGGGCACCGCCGGCGCCGCAGCATAGGCCATTGGCACGGCTGCGTTTCATTTCCACCAGGTCGGCATCCAGGGCAGCCAGCACATCGCGCGGCGCTTCGTAGATGTCGTTGGCACGGCCCAGGTAACAGGAATCGTGATACGTGATGCGTTTGCCTTTGAAGGCTTCGCCTCCCTGTGCTTTCACTTTGCCCTCGTTGATGAGCTGTTGCAGGAAAGTAGAGTGGTGGATCACCTCGTAGTTACCACCCAGGTCAGGATATTCGTTCTTGATGGTATTGAAGCAGTGCGGACAGGCCGTCACGATCTTCTTTATATTATAGGCGTTGAGCACCTCGATGTTGGTGATGGCCTGCATCTGAAACAGAAATTCGTTGCCGGCACGCTTGGCCGGCTCACCGGTGCAGCTTTCTTCGGTACCCAATACGGCATACTTGATCCCTACGTGCTCGAGTATCTGCACAAAGGCACGCGTCACACGCTTGTAACGGTCATCAAAGGAGCCCGCGCAACCAACCCAGAACAGCACTTCCGGCTCTTCGCCGTTCGCAGCCATTTCCGCCATGGTTGGCACTTTCACTAATCTTTTATTTTCTTCCATCTGGTTATTTGAAAAGGACGCAAGAAGCAGGACATAAGACACAGGACTTTATTCTCAATTTATCTCAATATTTATCACTTGAGAGATACCCGTTTATAGCAGTTTAGTCTTGTGTCTTGTGTCTTGTGTCTTAAATCTTGTGTCTAATTTTTACTAGGTACATATAGGTCTTCGGCCCAGTTGAAGCGGTCGGAAGGCGAGAACGCCCATGGAGCCCCGTTGTTTTCGATGTTGGTAAACATCACATTCAGCGAAGCCGGTGCAGCGGACTCTTCGAGCACCAGGTAGCGGCGCAGGTCCATGATCGTGGACAGCTGATCGATGTTTACCGGGCAGGATTCTACGCAGGCATTGCAGGTCGTGCAGGCCCACAGCTCCTCCGGGGTGATGTAGCCACGCAGCAGTGTTTTCTCATCGGTAGTTTCGACACGCTCCACGCCCAGTTCCTTGTAATGGTTGGGAGCGAAGATAGCCGGATGTTCTCCTTTCTCTTCCATCCTATCACGGGTATCCATGACGATCTTGCGCGGAGAGAGCAGCTTGCCGGTGATGTTGGCCGGGCACACCGAGGTACAACGGCCGCACTCGGTACAGGTATAGGAGTCCATGAGCTGCTTCCAGGTCAGGTCTTCCACGTCTTTGGCACCGAAGCGCTGCACGATCGGGTTGCCCTGGGCGTCCATCTCCGGAGCCGGTGGCTGGTAGCTGGGATCCAGCATGGCCTTGATCTCATGGGTGATGGCCGGGTTAGTCGTGAATTTCCCCTTCGGCCACAGCTTGGAGTAGTACACGTTCGGGAAAGCCATGATGATGTGGAAGTGCTTGGAGCTCGGCAGGTAGTTCATGAAAGCCAGTATCCCGAGGATGTGGAACCACCAGCCTACACTGGCTACCGTTGCCAGCGTTCCGGCGTCAGAACCGAAAGCATTTACAAACAGCTGACTTACCGGAAAGCTGCCTGCCAGTTCGTGCCCTTTGAGTTGAGCCAGCTTCAGATCAGAGATGTTAAAAGCAAAAAGCGCCAGCATGAGCACGATCTCCGTGATCAGGATGATGTTAGCATCCAGCTTAGGCCAGGCACGCATTTCCACACCGGTTGCCAGGCGCGGAACGCGGGTTGCGTTACGGCGCCATAGGAAGATCACACACGCAACGATTACCAGCGCAGCCAGTACTTCATTGACAAACATCAAGGCACTGTAAAGCGGTCCAAGAAAAGCCAATACGCGGTGCGTAGCGAATACCCCGTCGATCAGAATTTCGATGACTTCGATGTTGATCACCAGAAAACCGACATACACGAAAAGGTGCAGCACGGCAGGCAGCATGCGTTTGAACATCTTCTGCTGCCCGAAGGCCACCAGCAGTGTTTTATTTATGCGCTCCGATGTGTCCCCGGCCAGTTCCACATCACGCCCCATCAGGATGTTTTTGCGGATCTTCCGGATCTGCCACACAAACAGACCGATACCCAGGCCGGCTACTATTAGGAAGATAATATTCTCGAGTTGAATCACGGCAAATTATTCGTTATACATACCAATTCGTAGATAAAGATAGCAGAATAGTGAGAACAAACGTATACAGAGGCACTTTTTTAAATTATTTTTATCAGATTGTTTGCTACTTAAAAGTTAGTTGCTACTTTTGCATACCCTTACGGAAGAGGGTGACACAACAAGAGCTGGTGATGTAGCTCAGTTGGTAGAGCAAAGGACTGAAAATCCTTGTGTCGTTGGTTCGATTCCAATCATCACCACAGACGAAACCCGTAACGAGCTTATTTAAAGCAAGTTACGGGTTTTTTTATTTCTGCCAGTATAGATTCAGTATACAAACCCCGTTTTTCGGCTTTAATTCCTCTACTTTCTCCTCATTTCTCTAAAAAGAGAATCAGTCTTCTCTCTATTTATCTTCATTACCTTGCCCTTTTACGTCGAGCTGGTATCAAATGAAAAAATTATTTATCAACAGGGGTAATTTTTCCTGCACTCTTTTGTATAACATAAAATAACACCACAAACCATTATACAAACAACAATGAAGTTTATTGTTTTAGAAGAAAGTCAGTATCAAAATTTAATAAATAAGATTGATAGCTTGTATGAAATTGTTGCTGGGGTAAAGATTTCTAAAGAACCTGAAGATCGCTTAATGACTACTACAGAAGCAGCAAAACGGCTAAAGGTGTGCAACAAGACTGTAATCAATCTAATTGAGAGCGGCAAGCTTAAAGCTATCAAATATAACAAAGGAGAAGGCAGGAGAGGTCATTTCAAACTACTAAGCAGTGATTTGGAAAGGTTTATTAAGAATAAGCGCCTAGGATACTAAAAGATAGGAGTATTAATGTCTTCTTTTGATTAAGATAACATATCCCCTATGTATTCTTAGCAACTTTCATGTAGTGCAGTATCAAATAGCTTCAATGAATAAGTCTTTTCTCACCATCTTTTATGAGAAGCTGAAAAATTGATTTAATTAATAATACATAGTAATATATATAAATTTTTTAATTAAATTTATTATAGTCTTGATAGTAAAACATAAACCTTACAGACTGATGAAACATCTTTGCTCTTTTATGATTTTGATGCTTGTACTAGTTGGCAATGTATTTTCCCAATCCGGAGCGGAGATCGTTGCAAATGATCCAAGCATAAGTAAGCTCGATGAGAAGAATGGGTTTAGAGATGCTAAATTCGGAAGCGATATATCAAGCTTTAAAAACTTGAAGTTGATTTATATCCACCACAAAGTAAATCCAGAACCACCTCATTATAGATATTATTTCCGGTTAAATGGAACGCAAGACTTTAAGGAGGCTGCCTCTTACAGTCCAACTGATAGGAAGCGCATAGATGAATCTTCTATTAAATTCTATGTTAAAGCTG
>NZ_JSYF01000660.1:0-790 GCF_054824225.1 Pontibacter sp. HJ8 | reverse complement strand
AATATTCATTTTTTAAAATTAATATTTTTTATAAGAAAATGCTTTTGAGTTATTACCCCACCTAAACTCCCCCCCAGTCTTAGAGAGGGGAGGTACCCCTCTAGGACAATCTAACTTATATGTTTTATGGTAACAATAATTGATTTTGCAAAAAGAAAAAACACAGCTGAAGAGGATTTCAATGTGTTGGTTCTGCAGGGGGAATTAGAGCTGATTCAGTCAAAGGAATCAGGCAGGTTCTATGCCACCGCCAAAACCTGCACCATTCCATGTACCTTCAATGACCTGATGTGTAGAGGCTTGATTGGTAAGCAACTACCTGGGAAAATTGAAAAGCTGGAGTGTGACCCTTATGATTATCACATTCCAGGAACAGATGAGCTTATCTCACTGGCTCATACCTACTACTATGACCCAGTGGAGAGGACCATGGAGCAGGAAGTGTTTGGGAGGGAGGCAGCTTAGATTCAGATTTAAGGGTTAGCAAATGTGCTAGCCCTTTTCTATTAAAGCATTTAATATGATATCAAATGCATTGCTCAGCCCTGAGCCTAGCAGGTTCTCCACTAGCTGCCTGTTTCTTTCAAGGTATAGGTTGCAGAGAGCCCATTGTCCCTTTGATGTAATCTGTATTAGGCCAATAAGAGACATCAGTGTAGGTGAGAAGAAACAGGTGGTTAAAGTGCTTAACTGGGGTTCAGGAGTAATTCTTTTCTTCATTAAGGGTAAGCTCTATCCTCATAGTCATTTCAGTTATAAACCTCCTACTCAATTTGTAGCAACGGGGATA
>NZ_JSYF01000659.1:0-486 GCF_054824225.1 Pontibacter sp. HJ8 | reverse complement strand
CAACGTGCAGGCTATAAAAGTGTAACAACGGATGTGCGAAACAAAACAGGCCACTTGGCTTCTTATCAGTTATTATAGTAGTACAATCCGAAATCAAGAATCTGCATAAACATGCAGGTTTATATAACAAAGGCTGCACGAAGTCGCAGCTAATCAACGAAAGCTGCAGTTTTCTGCTTTTGAGGCGGTAAGTACGATTTTTATACTGCACAATTGCATTCGGATTGCAACATATATTTTAAAATAAATGTATATTATGAGCTGTTTCGCACCAACTCACCCTTTCTCACTATGCATTTAGAACACGAAGTAGGCATTAAAGCCTTCCGTAACGACTGGCAAAAAGCCAGTATGAACGTCATTATTACCTATGGGCTCTTGTTTAATAGCCACGAGGAATTCTTCCGGAAGTTTGACCTGACGGCTCAGCAGTATAATATCATGCGAATCCTGCGTGATGTATACCCAAAACCTATCTCCACATCT
>NZ_JSYF01000658.1:0-4258 GCF_054824225.1 Pontibacter sp. HJ8 | reverse complement strand
CAAGGATAGTTACACCAGGTATAGGAATAGGTATAAAAAAATTGCCGCACCCACCTCAGCTGAGCATCGGCAAGTGCGGCAATTTATCCATTCGGAGAGCAGACGGCTTGTGCAGGCCTGCCCCTTGTTTATGTAGGCTACTTTATTCTGCTTTCCAAAGCTCGCGCTCCTGGTCGCCTATCAGCACGACAAAGCGGGCTGGGTTGGCAGCCAGCACCAGGCGCATTTCCACTCCCGGAAACTCATCGGACTCGATCCAGACACCTTCCTTTTCACCGTTCGGTCCTACGTGCTCTCCTTTCAAGGAGCTGGGCAGGTAGGCAGAAGGCAGCAGGATATCGGCATCGGAGCGTAATTTGCCGTGCACTTCCTCCAGCGCATCCTCCAGGTAGTCGCCGAACTCTTCGTTAAAATCGTCTTCCAGATCGTGCAGTTCTTCTTCAATATCGTCGTACCGCTCGTCGTTATAATCAAGCGCATTCAGTTCATCTTTCTTTTGGATGATAGCCACCAGCGAACTGTTCAGAGCATTTGCATTCATAGCGTCGTTGTGTTTTTTACAAAGTTGGAAACATGCTGTAGTAATTGCAAATAATACCGTCGATAATTTGCAGACACCTTCGGATGGTTTTGATAAACGTATAAAAACTGTATTTTTACCAAATTTCATTCCTTAAACCATACCCATACCTATGGCAACAGATATTCTGCCTCTCAACGGCACCGATCATATCGAGTTCTATGTGGGCAACGCCAAGCAGGCCGCTCACTTTTACCAGACGGCTTTCGGCTTTCAGCTGGTCGCCTATGCCGGCCCCGAAACAGGTATAAGAGACCGCGCATCCTATGTGTTGCAACAGGAGAAAGTGCGCCTGGTGCTGACCACTTCCTTTGATCCTGAATCAGACATATCGAAACACGTGCTCCAGCATGGCGATGGTGTGAAAGTACTGGCGTTGTGGGTGGATGATGCTGAAAAATCCTTCCGCGAAACAGTAGCCCGTGGGGCACGGCCGGCTATCGAACCGACCACGCTTACCGATGAGCACGGGGAGGTAAAGATTGCCTCGATCCATACCTATGGCGACACGATCCATACCTTCGTGGAGCGTCGCAACTACACGGGCGTGTTCATGCCGGGTTTTTTGCCCAAGCAGAGCCCCCTTGAGATAGAGCCGGTTGGCTTCAAGTATGTAGACCACTGCGTGGGCAATGTGGAGCTGGGCAAGATGAATACTTGGGTAGAGTTCTATGAGAAAGTAATGGGCTTCAGCCTCCTACTGACCTTTGACGACGAGGATATCAGCACGGAGTACACGGCCCTGATGTCGAAGGTGGTATCCAACGGCAACGGCTACATCAAGTTCCCAATAAACGAACCAGCAGAGGGCAAGAAAAAGTCTCAGATTGACGAATACCTGGAGTTCTACCGGGGTCCGGGCGTGCAGCACATTGCCGTGGCGACCAACGATATCCTGCATACCGTATCGGAACTCCGCCGCCGCGGCGTTGAATTCCTGCAGGTACCCGAAACCTACTATGCAGACCTGGTGGATCGCATCGGCCACATAGACGAAGACATGCAGGACCTGCGCAAGCTCAACATCCTCGTGGACCGCGACGACGAAGGCTACCTGCTGCAGATCTTTACCAAACCGGTAGAAGACAGGCCGACGGTTTTCTTCGAGATCATTCAGCGCAAAGGAGCCAAATCATTCGGCAAAGGCAATTTCAAAGCCCTGTTCGAAGCCATCGAACGGGAGCAGGCCCTGCGCGGTAACCTTTAAGCATAAATTAAAGTATAGCCCGGTGTAAAACCGAGCCAGATTTCTTTACTTTGCTAGTCATACATCACACCAGTTCTTCCCCATGTACCTCCGTACAGATAAGAGCTGGTGTGATTTTTTGTGTGATTTAAAGTGCTGCTACCTCACGCTCGCGACCCGCGAGCGTGAGGTAGCAGGCGGACTCCGGCCGCTTTAGAAGCTATACCTGCTCAGGTGGCGGGACGCCACCAGGTACATCACATTCGCGCGATGAAAGAAAGTATATTAGACGATATATCATCCTTAAAATACATTACCAAAGACTATGATTGAACCCGCTATACAACACAAAATTGACGCCTGGCTGTCCGGAAACTACGACGAGGCAACCAAGACAGAAATAAACGAACTGCTCCAGCGCAACGAACATGAAGCCCTTTCTGATGCTTTCTACAAAGACCTGGAGTTCGGTACCGGTGGCCTGCGGGGCATTATGGGAGCGGGCAGCAACCGCATGAACCGCTATACCCTGGGTATGGCAACACAGGGCCTCTGCAACTACCTGAAGCAGAACTTCCCGGGAGAGCGCGTGAAAGTGGCCATCGCCTACGACTGCCGTAACAACTCCGACGTATTTGCGCGCATCGCCGCTGACATCTTCTCGGCCAATGATATCGAGGTATACCTGTTCCAGGCGCTGCGCCCGACGCCGCAGCTCTCCTTTGCCATACGCCAGCTGGGCTGCCAGAGCGGCGTCGTGGTGACGGCTTCCCACAACCCAAAGGAGTACAACGGCTACAAGGTATACTGGAACGACGGCGCACAGGTAACAGCTCCGCACGACAAGAACATCATAACAGAGGTGAACAAGATCACATCGCCCGATGAAGTGGCCTTCGAGTCAAAACCCGCCAACATTCACCTGTTAGGCGAAGAGATGGACGAAGCCTACATCGCGAAAGTAGTTGGCCTTTCTATTTCCCAAGAGGCCATCCGGCACCAGCATGACCTCAAGATCGTGTTCTCGTCTATCCATGGCACCGGCATCACGCTGGTACCGGAAGTGCTCAAGCGCTTTGGTTTCACCAACGTGCACATTGTAGAAGAGCAGGCCACACCGGATGGCAATTTCCCGACGGTGGTTTATCCTAATCCGGAGGAGAAAGAGGCGATGACCCTGGCCCTGAACAAAGCCCGTGCAATAGATGCAGACCTGGTGCTGGCCACAGACCCCGACTCTGACCGCGTAGGTATAGCCGTGAAAAACCTGCAGGGCGAGTTTGTGCTGCTGAACGGCAACCAGACCGGCGCCCTGCTGATGAACTACCTGCTGCTGGCCTGGCAAAAAGCCGGCAAGCTGACCGGCAAAGAGTTTATTGTCAAGACCATCGTGACCACGGACCTGATCAAGGACATTGCCGACAGCTACAACGTGAAGATGTACGAGACCCTGACCGGCTTCAAGTACATCGCTGAGAAGATACGCGAGCTGGAAGGCAAGGAAGTATACATTGGCGGCGGCGAGGAAAGCTACGGCTACATGATCGGCGACTTCGTGCGCGACAAAGACGCTATCTCGGCCTGCGCCCTGATCGCTGAAATGGCTGCCGTGGCAAAAGACAGAGGCCAGACGTTGTTTGAGATGATGGTGGAGATGTACACACAGCACAGCTTCTACAAAGAAGAGCTCGTTTCCTTTACCAAGAAGGGACAGCGGGGCGCCGAGGAGATCCAGCAGATGATGGCCGACATGCGCGCCAATCCGCCGCAGACGGTTGCCGGTTCCAGAATTATGGAAATGAGCGACTACAAACACAGCACGCGCAAAAACCTGTTCTCAGGCGAAGAAACGAAACTTGACCTGGAAAGCTCCAACGTGCTGCAGTACCTCACTGAAGACGGCACCAAGATAAGTGCCCGTCCGTCCGGCACCGAGCCAAAGATCAAGTTCTACATCAGCGTAAATGAGCCGCTTGCGTCTAAAGACGATTTTGATGCTGTGGATCAGCAACTGAATCAGAAAATTGAGCAGATCCTGATAGACCTGAAGCTGAAGTAAGGTTTACTTGTTGAATTGTTGAATGGCTAAATTGTTGGTGGTAATACCTCCGGCGGTTTAGCCATTTTTCTTGTCTCCTGCTCCCACACAGTCTATACCTATACCTGCTTATAACGCAAGTTTGAGCGCAGCGGTAACTTGTGGTGGCACATGCGGCCAGTTTGTAACTGACGGAAATGCTGTTCCAGGTATAACAACCTTAGTTGTTTCATAGCTTCGCCTGCCGGCGGGGCCTCACTTTTTTCCTTGATGAAAAAAGTGAGCAAAAAAATTAGGACGCTCCAAACTCGCTGAACGCTCAGACAGTGGAGCGCCGCAAAGTGCACTTGGCAGAGGCTATACCTGCGTAGCGGAAGTTGGAAGGATATCTGCTATACCTGCTAGCTATACCTACTCATGTAAGAATTCTCCCCTTGAGGGGAGTCAGAGGGGT
>NZ_JSYF01000657.1:0-2481 GCF_054824225.1 Pontibacter sp. HJ8 | reverse complement strand
TAACGGGCAGCTGTTGCGAGATATTTTGCGAAGTGATCTGGTTTGAACACGGAGCACGTATACGATAGGAAATTGAAGCGCTATGGATTTTGGAAAGCTCTCTGATATTGGCCGCGTAAATTTTGCCTTACCTCCCGATCACCCGGAGACACAGCCTATGCTCAGCAGGTATAAGCAAGGGGGAAAGCAGAAGCAGCACGTATACATTGGTCTGCCGGTTTGGGTAAACAAAGCCTGGGTAGGCGAATACTATCCGGCCGGCATGAAGGAAAAAGACTCGCTGCTATGGTATGCCAGGCAGTTCAATACAATTGAGCTTAACAGTACGCATTATCATATTCCGGCGCCCGGCACCATAGACCGGTGGCGGCAGGCTGTCCCGCAGGGCTTTACTTTCTGCCCCAAGTTTCCGCAACTCATCAGCCACGAGTCGGAGCTGAGCCGCTCACTGGATCTGACGGCCACTTTCTGCGAAGCCATTGCCGGGCTGGAAGAGAAGCTGGGCTGTTCTTTTCTGCAGCTTCCCCCGACGTTCAGCCCCAGGCAGCTGCCTGACCTGGAGACGTTTGTGCAATACGTGCCCGAAAGTGTGCCGCTGGCCGTAGAGCTCCGCCACCCGGACTGGTTTGTAGATAATGTTGCGTCGCTGGAGCTGTTTGAGGTGCTGGAGAAATACCGCGTGAGTACGGTGCTGACAGATGTGTCGGGGCGGCGCGATGTGCTGCACATGCGCCTGACTACCCCCACCGCTATGATCCGCTTTGTGGGCAACGGCCTGCATCCCACAGACTATACCCGCATAGATGACTGGGTGGACCGCCTGCAGGTATGGTTTGAAGCCGGTTTGCAGCAGCTATACTTCTTTGTGCACGAGCCCGACAACACGACTTCGCCGGAGCTGGCTGCTTACCTGATCGAAAAGCTGAATGCCCGCTGCGGCCTCAGCATCAAGCCCCCTAAAAAATTCGTGCAATCGGTGCAGGGGAGTTTGTTTTAGTTGTGGTTCATCGCTTCCCGGCTATACCTGTAGGGACTAATCAATACATCTTGGGCAACTCTATACCTTTTATCTTCCGGTAGAGCCCCAACGCGGCCTGATCGGTGAGGCTGGTGACGAAGTCGGTGATGTGGATGATGCGCTCGTAATCGGATGCATCTTCCGGCAGTTGGAGGTACTGGGGTGGTATCAGGTCCGCTATTTTGCGGTGGTGTTTCGATTCTGAATTGAAGGCAGCTTTCATGCAGGCATCCAGCAGCCCGCCCAGCACCTCGAAGCCGGCAGCCTCAATTTCCAGCACCGGGCGGTTCCGGTAGATGAGGTTGATAGAGAGGTCCTTTATTTGGTCCAGTACCGGCTTGCATGCCAGCTCATTGATAAGCGGCTTGTCGTAAGTGCCGGCCAGTATCTCCGGCTCGTGCTGCAGAAAGATCCCGGCTGTTTCGTTGATCAGCTTGCCGATGATCCGGGCCCTCAGGTAGCCGATCTCCTCCCGCCAGTCATAAAACGTGAGGCTGGACACGCGGTCCGGGGCATCGTTGAGGATCTGGCGCAGCAGCTCCAGTCCTTTTTCCTGCGGCACCAGGCCCAGGCGCAAGCCGTCTTCAAAGTCGATGATGCGGTAGCAGATGTCGTCGGCCGCCTCTACCAGGAAAGCCAGCGGGTGCCGGTGGTAAAACACTTCCCCGCTCATCCCTTTCTTTAAAAGACCCAGCTCCCAGGCGATCGTGTTGAACCAGGATTTCTCTGTCTGAAAAAAGCCGTACTTCTTTTCGCTGGTACTTTTGGTGTTCGGGATAACAGGCAGCGACTCTTTGGGGTACTTGGTGAAAGTGGCCAGCGTGGTATAGGTCAGGCTCAGGCCGCCCGGCAGGTTGCAGTGCGCCGGATAGGTATAGGTCAGCACCCGGAAGCCGGCTGCGTTGCCCTCGAAGCGTTGCAGGTCTGCCTTTTGCTCCTCTGTGAGGGTTGTCATAAAAGGCTGCGCGGCATCGCTCAGGAAATAGGCCGAAATAGCGTCTTCGCCGGAGTGCCCGAAAGGCGGGTTGCCGATGTCGTGCGCCAGGCAGGCGGCCGCTACCATGTCGCCAAAGTCTGCTTCCTGTATATTCTTTTCGCCTGTCAGCTCGGGGTAGCGCTCCAGTATGCTCTTGCCCACGATGCGCCCGAGCGAGCGGCCCACCACCGAGGCCTCTAAGCTGTGGGTAAGGCGGGTATGGACAAAGTCACTCTCCGGCATAGGCATGACCTGCGTCTTGTTCTGCAGGCGCCTGAAAGCAGAGGAAAACACAATGCGGTCGTAGTCGCGCTGGAACTCGCCGCGCACCGACTCATCCGATGTATACTTATGGTCGGTCGTTTCGAAACGCTTCTTTGAAATCAGTTTGTCCCAGGTGGTGGTGCGTGGCATAGGTATAGGTATAGGTATAGCGGGTTAGCTGAGCAGTACGCTGACAGCGAAGGTGCCGAACATGAATAAAGCT
>NZ_JSYF01000097.1:0-4841 GCF_054824225.1 Pontibacter sp. HJ8 | reverse complement strand
TCTCCCAGTTTCTCTGTTGAGCCACCTTGTTTCCGGTGCCGCAGGCATTGCGACCGAAGGGAAGCAGAGGGAAGATACACAGTGGCGATGCAGAGAAACGATGCCCCGCGGCTTAGAGCGCTCCAATGTTAAGAATGAAACGATGGGTATAAGAGCATCGGAATAAAGGCAGCTACGGAGCAATAAGCCAACTGGCCTACAAGACGGACTCCGGCTAAATGCTACAACAGTACAAAGTAAGGCTACTATACCTTACAGATCAACGGTTACTTCTACACCATCTATCGCTTCCAGTTTAGCAGAAACTTCTTCCTGCAATTTTTTTCGCACTTCCAACGTCAGGCGGCAGTCGAGTTCGAATTGCTGCTCTTTCACGCTCAACGCATACTCTTTTACCAAACTCATCACGTCGTTCATCTGGGGGTAGGCGAAATGCACCTGGAGCAAGGCGGTTTCGTGCTTTTCGATGATGGTTGCTTGGGCCAGTGCTTCAGCTGCTGAGGTTTTATAAGCGTTGATCAGGCCGCTCACACCCAGTTTGGTGCCTCCGAAGTAACGTACAACCACCACCAGCACATTGCTCAGGTCGGCTGACCGGATCTGGCCCAGGATCGGATCTCCGGCAGAATGGTTGGGCTCCCCGTCGTCGTTGGCGCGGTAGCGGCTTTTGTCGGCGCCCAGGCTGTAGGCATAGCAATGGTGGCGGGCATCAAAGTACTGTTTCCTGAGCCCGGCAAGGACTTCTTTTACCTCCTCCTCCGAGTAGACCGGGTAGGCCAGCGCGATGAACTTGCTGCCTTTCTCTTTGTAGAGGCCCTCCGAAGGGCTTGCCAGGGTGCGGTAGGTATCTTCCATGTCGTTAAAACAAATTAGCCGTTATTTCCTGGTAAGAGAGCAAGCACCATGAAAAAGAGAGAGGCACCGGAAAGTATGCTCAGCAGCAGGTATAGCATAAGGCTTTGGTCAGCAGCAGGCGGCTGACCTGGTTTGTTGCGAATTTAGCGGATGTACACGCAAGGGTAAAGCCGGGCTTGGTTATATAGCTGGATTCCGCCGAAAATGTTTTAATTTGTGGCTGCACTAACGATTCTGCCTTTGTCAGCTACCCCTTACCTGTTACAGTTTGCGCCTGTTGGAAGCGATGCCATTGGCTACATCGCGTCCACACAGTATGCCCGGGACATACCCTTCGGGATCAGGCGTGTCTTCTGGACCTACGGCACCCCGCAACAGGTGCTGCGCGGGCAGCATGCCAACAAGGCAACCGAAGAAGTATTGGTCGCCCTCACGGGAAGGATAACCGTAGAGACGGACACCGGGCGTGGTACCGAAACCTTTGTACTGGACTCTCCCACCAAAGGCGTCTACATACCGGCCATGTGCTGGACAACCCTTCATCTTGCGGAAGGAACCGTAGGCCTGTGCCTGGCTTCCACTGATTTTGATGAAGCGGATTATATCCGGGATTATGAAGTGTTCAAACGCATGGTCACGCATCTGGCGATGTAGCCGCATGCTATACCTTCTCCTGTTCCTATGCTACAACCAGGTGTTCCATTTTTTGCTTTCAGAGACTTCCCGGAAGGTATAAACCGGGAGGTGGAGCAGGCATTGGTGCAGGCGGCAGGCGGCAACCAATTCATATTGGGAGAAGAGGTAGAAGCCTTTGAGCAGGAACTGGCCAAAGCGCTGCAGACAGGTATAGCCGTGGGCGTGGGCAATGGCTACGATGCCTTGGTCGTCGCACTAAAGGCAGCAGGAGTAGGGCCGGGAGATGAAGTGATCGTGCCGGCCAATACCTTCATTGCTACTGTGAACGCGGTCGTACAGGCCGGTGCTATACCTGTGCTGGCAGAGCCTGATCTGCTTACCTGCAACCTGACCGCAGTAATGGCAGCGGCAGCTATCACCGAACGAACCAAAGCCATTCTACCCGTTCACCTGTATGGGCAGGCCTGTCAGATGGACGCATTTGTGCAACTGAGCGGGGAGCATAACCTCATCTTGATAGAAGACTTTGCCCAGGCACACGGCGCCTGCTATGTCGGAAAGCAGGTAGGCTGCTTCGGAAATATAAATGCTACCAGTTTTTACCCTACCAAAAATCTCGGGGCACTGGGCGACGGCGGAGCCGTGGTAACCGCTGATCCGGAGCTGGCCGCATTTGCACGCATGTACCGCAACTATGGTCAGGAGCAGAAGTACCACAACAGAATCATCGGGATCAACTCACGACTCGACACCCTGCAGGCGGCTGTGCTGCGGGTAAAACTGCGGCACCTGCCCCAGCTGAACCAGGAACGACAGCGCCTGGCGCAGCTATACCTGGAAGAACTGCAAGGTATAGCGGATCTTGCGCTACCCGTTACAGCGCCCGGAAGCACACACGTCTACCACATCTTCCATATCCGGACCCGGCACCGCGACACGTTACAGGTATGGCTGGCGGAGCAGGGCATTCAGACGGCGGTGCACTACCCGGTGCCGGTGCACCTGCAGGAGGCCTATACCTACCTGGGGTACCGGCGTGGCAGTTTTCCGGTGGCCGAAGAACTGGCCGACACCAGCCTGAGCCTGCCTTTGTTCCCCGGTATGACGGCAGCGGAACAGCAGGCGGTTATCAGTTCCATCCACACCTTCTTCCGGCACCATGGCTGAACTACCCAGGCTGCCATTGGTTTCCATTATCTGCCTGTGCTACAACCACGCACGTTTCCTGGCAGAGGCTCTGGACTCTGTGCTAGTTCAGACATATCCCAACCTGGAAATCATCTTGGTAGATGACTGCAGCACCGATCACAGTGTGGCCATAATAGAGGAGTATCTTCAAAAATATCCGCAACTCACCTTCATCAGCACCGGCACCAACCAAGGCAACACAAGGGCTTTTAACATGGGTTGGCGTGCCTCCAGCGGGGAGTACATCATCGATTTTGCCACAGACGATGTGCTGTTGCCCGACCGGGTCGAAAAGCAGGTGAAGGCATTTCTGAGCCTCGATGAAAGCTACGGCGTGGTGTATTCGGATGCCGAGTACATCGATGATAACAGCAGGCACCTCAGCTATCACTGCACCCGCAACCCGCAGGGCGAGGTGATCTCCTTTGCGCCTTCGGGCGATATCTTCCATCACTTGCTGGGCCGCTACTTCATCTGCCCGCCCACCATGATGATGAAACGCCGTGTGCTGGAGTCGCTGAACGGGTATGACGAGGCGCTGGCCTACGAGGACTTCGACTTCTGGATCCGGTCGTCCCGAAACTATAAGTACTTTTTTCTGGTTGATGTTACTACCAGGCGGCGTGTGCACGCGCATTCCCTCTCACAACAATGGTACAAGCCGGGCAATAAACTGGTCGACTCTACGGTGCGGGTGTGTGAGAAAGCCGCACAACTTATCCGGACGCCGGAGGAGAAAGCTGCCCTGACCAGGCGTCTGCAGTACGAAGCGCGCCATACCTACCTCACCGGGCACTATGAACAGGCCGGGCGGCTACTGGAGCTGTTGCGACAGCATGCAGGGTTAGGTCCTGTTTACCAGTCGCTACACCTGCTCAACAGGTATAAAGTCGATCTGGGCTTTCTTCGGAAGATATATTACCGGATCCGGCACTGACAGAATAGCACTCTTTTACTGTCTTTCTAGACTCTGCCGGTATTGGTGAAACTCTTTGGGATTTTTACGTAAGTATAATTTCCGGGAAGCCGGAAGTCCCTTTTGCGCAGCAAGTTAACTTTTGTGACGCTCTGAATGACTATATTAGCATATTTACCTATATTTGAAGTTCAATCTATTAAAACAATAAAATGATCACAGCTGTTGCCTCCCGTATTGAAGTTATGAAATGGATGGAAGACTTTGTTCAGGAAAAAATGACAGAGTTTCTTAAATCTGTAGAAGATAGCTGGCAGCCGGCAGACCTGCTGCCTGACTCCCGCATGGAGAATTTCTTTGAGGAGATCCGCAACCTGCGGGAGCGTGCCAAGGATCTTTCCTATGACCTGATGGCCGTTCTCATTGGCGATACCATTACAGAAGAAGCGCTTCCTACTTACGAAAGCTGGCTGATGACCATCAAGGATCTGCCACAGGAGGAAGAAAGCCCGTGGATGAAGTGGAACCGCGCCTGGACTGCCGAGGAAAACCGTCACGGTGACCTGCTCAATCGCTACCTATACCTGTCTGGCCGTGTCAATATGCGTGAAATGGAGGCTTCCACGCAGTATCTGATCGCAGATGGTTTTGATCTTCAAACAGACAATGACCCGTATCGTGCTTTCGTTTATACCAGTTTCCAGGAGACAGCCACCAACCTGTCTCACCGTCGGGTAGCCCAGATCGCCAAAAAGCAGGGCGACGGTATGCTGGCTAAGATCTGCGGCTACGTAGCCTCGGACGAGGCCCGTCACGCCAAAGCGTACAAGGCCTTTGTTGGCAAGATATTCGAAGCCGACCCGAACGAAATGATGCTGGCTTTCGAAGACATGATGCGCAAGAAGATCGTAATGCCGGCCCACTACATGCGCGAGCTTGGCGTGGACATGGGCAAGACCTTCGGCCACTTTACGGATGCAGCTCAGCGTATCAATGTATACACTGCTATGGACTACACCGATATCCTCGATGACCTGGTGAAAGAGTGGAAAGTGGATGCGGTTACCGGACTGAACGACGCCGGTGAGCGTGCCCGTGAGTACCTGATAGCGCTGCCAAGCCGCCTGAAGCGCGTAGCCGAACGCATGAAAGCCCCTCAGCTGGAGTACAAATTCCGCTGGATCGACTAATACATTCACGTATACCTATAAAAAGGCGGGGCCTGTCAGTTAACTGACAGGCCCCG
>NZ_JSYF01000656.1:0-1431 GCF_054824225.1 Pontibacter sp. HJ8 | reverse complement strand
GGATGATGCCGGACACGGTACGCTTGCTTCAGACTGAGCCGGTGTTGATGCCGCAGCCAATCCGAGGCTTTTAAGCAAATCTCCACACTACCCGCCCACTCTACTGCTGCCACACGAACGAGGGCCTCCTTGAAATCGGGGCCGGCGTCGGAATGGTAGAAGCCTGTTTTCAGCACCTGTATCGGTACACCTGCCATGGTGCACAGGTTCGTTTTGTTGAAGGAATGATGTTGCCAGTTGCAATGGAGGAAATATTCTTCTATACTAAAGCCAGCCTGAAACAGAGTGTTCTAGTAAGTTACGTGCATTTTGTGGGTTATAAAACAATCTTATTTCCCTGATTCGGGTTGGTGCTTTAGTTGCAAGCCGTGCAGGAAGTTGCGCAGAATCTGGTCTTGAAGCGGGCGGTAATGCTGGTGGTCGGGTTTGCGAAAAAAAGCGCTCAGTTCGTGCTTGCTTAACCGGAAGTTTACCAATCCCAGAACATCCAGAATGTCCTCGTCTATCAGGTTCAGGGCAATTTTGAGCTTACGAAGTATCATGTTGTTATTCAGTTTATTTTCGGGCTTAGGTTGCTCGCCTTCCTTCTTGCCGCGTTTCTCGTTTATAAAACCATTGAGAAAAGCAGCCAGGTGCAGGTCGCTCATTTCCTTAGACCCGGGCTCATCTTCCTTTTTCATCCACTCGATGATTCCTGAACGGGTTACCTGCTCCCCCCCAGACTTAAAAAGCTCCATCAGCTCAAAGTCGTTGAAATCAAATGTATAGCGAATCCGGCGTAAAATATCGTTGTTGTTCATGTTTATACTTTGAATAATTTCTTTATAAATGCTGCCTAAACGTGCTGGTATAGCAGGTGGTGAGGCGTAGCCGAAGTATGGCTGCTATACTTTGTTGGCTGATGTTTTACTTTTACTTTTTATTATCGAAAGAAGCTTCTAAATAGTAGTCGTATTGGTTAAATTTAAAATCTACACCATATCTATTAATGAAGTATTCTGCATTGTTTGCATTTAGCTCATAACCGTCAAAGAACAATGAGTCATCTTGATAAGGTTGTATAACTTTAACCAATTCAGTAGCTGTTAAACCTGTTAATTCTACTTCTTCTACTAGTTTCTCATTTTCTTTTGAGTAAGCATCTATATGCCTTACTATTGGGTAATACTGTCCTCTGTAATCAGTAATTAATCCTTCATTAATAAGCTCATTTAATACCTCATTTACACTTCTCTTCTTTTCTTCATCTAAAGTGGTATGAAGGTCAGTCAAGGTTATACCTTTATTGACTTGTATTTCCTTAAGCACATTTTCTTTGATTGTTCCCATCGGAATTCATATTGATATACCAGCTAACTACTGTGTATAAGGAGTTGTTCCGGTTACTGGCATTATGCGTGGAATTAAAATAGTACTCTATTTGATGGATTC
>NZ_JSYF01000655.1:0-1210 GCF_054824225.1 Pontibacter sp. HJ8 | reverse complement strand
TTTATGGAGGCCGCGCTGGCAGAAGCCCAGAAAGGCCAGGCAGAAGGCGGTATACCGATCGGTTCGGTTCTTGTACATCAGGGCAGGATCATAGGCAGAGGACACAACAAGCGGGTGCAGGAGGGAAGCGTGATCCTGCACGGCGAAATGAGCGCCCTGGAAAATGCAGGCCGGCAACCGGCATCCGTGTACAGGGAGTGCACCATCTATACAACCTTGTCTCCTTGCGCGATGTGTTCCGGCACCATCCTGTTGTATGGGATTCCGCGGGTGGTGATCGGCGAAAACAAAACGTTTATGGGAGAAGAAGAACTGCTGAGAAGCAGGGGAGTAGAAGTGACCGTTGTGGATAGCCCGGAATGTTATGCGCTGATGCAGGCGTTTATAGAGCAGAAACCTGCGTTATGGAATGAGGATATTGGGGAGTAAATGCGTTAGGTCCACTTGAGTTGTTGAGCGTGCGTAAGGTGGTTTTCTAACGCAGTACCCCTTCTTTGTAGGCCCAGCTCACCAGTTGGTAGGTATGCCCGAACTGCTTTTTGCGCAGCATATTCCGCAGATGTTTTTCGACACTCGCCTCCGAAATACTCAGTTCGCTGGCAATGTTCTGGTGAGAACATCCTTCCGACAGCAAAGCCAGTATCTCGCATTCCCGCTCGCTCAGCAGCCTCACATTTCTTTCCATGAGAAGAACTTGATAATAAGTTTAATGAGTCTCATAACCTTACACAACTAGGTATATATTATAAAAATAATAGCTTAACTGATCGGATTCAATACCCATTTCTAGGTATTTTTTTCCTAAACGCGTGTCCTTCAGACAGAACCGACCCTGCTGCTTCCTCCCGGTTCGGGTATGGCTGGTTGTACAGATAAGCTGATAGTGCAGGTATAGAACAACAGAATGCAAATTTTAGCGTTATACTTATTAATATGATTAAATTGCTATAAAATTGACCTTATAAAAGGAATGGTCCGGTGAAGTACATCAGTGTTGAAAAAGGAAACAATATCATACTCACCAAGTGGTTGTGTGCGGTGACGAGCTCGGAATACAGGTTTGCCGTGAGGTATGTTTTGAAAGCCATCAGGAAGGCTAAAGTGGATTTCTGGCTGATAGACGCTACCCGCATGAGTACGCCTGCACTGCAAGACCAGAAGTGGACAATCGATTGGACAAGTGCTGCCCTGAATGGGTCTTCCCTGAAAA
>NZ_JSYF01000654.1:0-1745 GCF_054824225.1 Pontibacter sp. HJ8 | reverse complement strand
GGCGGGCAGGAGAGAAGACCACAATAGGCGGTTTGGCACTGAACACATTGAAAAAGCTGAAAGGACTGAGGTTCACATTTCCTTCCTCATCCATCGTGCTGGCAAAAGCAATAGGCCGTGGCGCAATGGCACCCAAGAGTAAGGCATGCACTTCAGCAGTTTTGGTTTCTTTCGGATTTACCGTCTTCATGTATTAGCTCCCTTCTGTAAGTGATAAAGGCCCCGCAAGTTACAAATTCCATACGATCTCATGGCATCTTCCAGACCCATGATAGTCTCAGGCAGTGACTATACCTTCTTTTTATTGCAATGACTTACCAATTGACACTCGTGCACTCGCGGGAACTGCGTATGCCAGTTATCGTTAGTTTAGTTGCAAGAATGCCACGAAACGATTTACTGATTTCAAGTATAGTAGAATGCCCTTGAATGAATCCTGTAGATTAAGTTTTTGACAATAACCACTTACCTCTTACGTTCAAGCCATGAAATTAAAGCAAGGCAAAGGTTTAGATATGCTTTTTAATAGTTAACACATTAAATAAATGTTTTTGAAAACTTTTATACTTAATTTTGCAAGCTAGCAGCTATGTGTAGCTGGCAGATTGTCTCTTGACCTGGCTTTTGAAAATTGATGCAAAAGCAGATTGTTACACCCGTATGAAAATTAGACTTGTACTATTTTTGGGCCTTTTGGTCTTCGCGTCTTGTAGCTCGCTTCGTACTCGTAATATCGTGTATCTCAGTGATCTGGAACAACAGCCTGTACTGACGGAACAGGTAGAGCTCAAGCGTCTTACCATTAAACCCGGTGATCTGCTTACCATAGAAGTACTTACCCCAAATGCGGAAACGAACATGCTCTTTAACCGGGGCATTATTGTAGAGGAAGGTGCCGGCGGAGGGGGCAGCCAAATGATGCGGCAGCAGGGCAACCAAAACGAAGGCTACCTGGTAGATACTCGTGGCACCATTGACTTTCCTGTTTTGGGAAATATGCAAGTGAATGCTCTGACTACGGAACAAGTTCGGGATACGATCTTGTTGAAAGTTCGCGAATATGTACAGGATCCGATTGTAAAAGTAAGGCTGCAGAACTTTCGTTTTACCATGATGGGCGAAACCGGACCTTCTGTAGTAGAAGTGCCAGCTGATAATGAAGAGGTAAATTTACTTGAAGGCCTTGCTATGGCGGGAGGTATTTCCATTTACGGAAAGATGAACAACGTACTGGTGATCCGGGAGCAGAATGGTGAACGAACCATGGCAAGGTTGAATCTCAACAATAAGGAAACATTATATTCTCCTTACTTTTACCTGCAGCAGAATGATATCGTATATGTGGAGCCGGATAAGGCCAAAGTGTCTGGTACCAGCTTTATTCGTCGTAACTGGGGCTTTGCTGCCGGTTTAGTGTCCTCTGCCTTCGTGCTCTACCAATTATTTAAGTAGTATAACGCCTTCCTATACCTACCATGTCCGAATTAGATTTTCAGGAAGATAATAATGAGTCTCTGGATATAAAAGGTCTCATCATGCGGTATCTCCGCTACTGGTACCTTTTTGTTTTAGGTGCGGCGCTGGCCTTGACAATTGCACATCTCTACCTGCGATACTCCACCCCGGTTTACAGTGTTAAAGCGACTATCCTGATCAAAGATGAGAGTGGTGCCGACTTGGCAAACAGTGGAGTGTTTGCTGACATGGCCTTACTTCAATCGAATAAGACCTTTTCAAATGAGGTG
>NZ_JSYF01000653.1:0-3105 GCF_054824225.1 Pontibacter sp. HJ8 | reverse complement strand
GATATATAGATATCTTAATTTAAACTTGACAGGACTAACATTTTGTATTTTACTTCTGTTCATCTGTGCAATTGCAGAAATTATGTAAAAAAAAGCATAAAAAAATTATAGCAAATTGCAGTGATATTCTATAATATTGCTTTATATTAATAATCAATTAGACAACACTAGACAAAGGCAAAACAAATCTCCAAAATATTGAAGTAAGTAGGACGCTGCAGAAAATGCAGGCTGGCTTTTTATTGTCCATTAAGTAGATAAAACGCCCCCTACAGCTTGTGCTCCGCTAAAGAGTGCATGAAATGCTTGACAAAGTATAATGGAAATGCTATGCCTATACATTCCGGTAGCTATGAAGCTACTCTCCAAAAAAGAATCTTCTAAAATTTTTATGGTTCAATTATGAAACACTTTTACAACGCAAACTCTGCCATGACAGTTACATGGCCAGCTGCAAATGCCTCGGGAACGGCTGTGAGCAGTACAAAAACGATCTTTACGATATTATTGCTGGGTGTTCTACTTCTCCTGAGCGGTCGGAGCGTTGGGCAGACAATAACTGGTGTTAACCCGAACTGTGCGCTTCTGGGGCATGATGTAACATTAACCGTTAACGGCACGGGATTTCGAATAGACGGAGGGCCAAATGGAACTTTTGCAGCTAGAGTTCAGGTAGGGGCGAATCCAGATTTACTAGTACCTTCTTTCCGTTCAGAAACTCAATTGGTTGTAAATATACCAGCTAATCGTGTAACAGGTTCAACCTTTAATATTATTGTAAGACAAAGAAATGGCGGCACTGATAATGCGCCTTCAAATACATTTACTATTAATGTGATTCCTTTAGTTGCTCAATCTGGTCAAAGCTGTGTTACTGGGTCTGTCACTCTAACAGCTTCTGGTGCACCAGCAGGTGGAAGTTATCGTTGGTATAATTCAGCTGGGATTCAAATTGGAGGTACGGGCAATAGCTTTACTACGCCACAATTGAGCGCAACCACAACTTATTATGTTAGCGCTGTTACCTCTTCAGGCTGTATAACAAGTCGCATTCCAGTACAAGCAATAATTGGGAATATTCTTCCTAGTGTTACTGATAATAGCCGTTGTACTGCTGGGCCATTGACATTAACAGCAACTGGAGCGCCTACAGGAGCAGAGTATCGTTGGTATACAGAGCCAACGGGTGGTTCCTACATAGCTAATACAGACGGTAAATTTACAATACCTAATTTGACAAAAAGCGAAACATATTATGTAAGTATAGCAAATACTGGATGTGAAAGCCAAAGAGTAGTTGTGAATGCAGTTTTTGGCCAAATCAGTAAGCCTCTCGTTACGTCAAATGGTGACTGTGGAAATGGAAATCCAACCATTACTTTAACTGCAAATGGTGCAACAGGTAATCAAAGTTATAGATGGTATACGACGGAAACAGGTGGTAGCGCAATTGCTACAGGTCAAACTCTTTCTCGGCCAAGAAATAATGGTGGATGGTACTATGCAGCTATATATGATGCAGATGGCAACTGTGAGAGTAGTAGAGTAGGGATGCAGATAACTGATACAGCCCCAACTGTTCCAGTTCCTGTGAATGGGACTAGATGTGGAGCAGGGACCGTAGTTTTAACTGCAACTGGTGCTAATGGATCATCTGAAACCTATCTTTGGTATTCAGCTGCTGGACAAATACTGAAATCAGGCTTAACATTTGAGACGGATATACTAGCAGCAGGCACTAGTGTTAATTATTATGTAAGTAAAATGAATACGGCAACAGGTTGTGACGGTGAAAGAGCACTTGTTACAGCTACTGCTCTTGTGGGTGGAGGGACAGCAGCTGCAGGAGAAATTGTTCTTCCAGCCAATTATAAGTTGAATGAGCCAGCATCCATAAGCTTTAAATCAAATATAGCGGATTCCGAAATTGAATCTTATCAGTGGTATTATAAAACAACAGAATCCGAGGATTGGAAGAAAGGGCCAACTACTTCAACCTTTGAATTTGAATCAATGCCGGGAAATATAGATGGTTATAGAGTAGACCTCACAGTATATGAGACAAATTCCGCCTGCTATTCAAATTTGCCTTCCACTAGAATCTTCGAAATCAATGACTCGAAAATCACTCCTCTCCCTGTAGAACTGATTTCCTTCAAGGCCCAGCGTCATGCAAAAGGTGTAAACTTAACATGGGCTACAGCGTCTGAGCAAGATAACAGCGGTTTTGAAGTGCAAGTATCGGCAGACAGCAGAAACTTCAGCAAGATTGGTTTTGTGAAAAGCGAAGTGGGTACAACTTCTATCAAGCAGAACTACAGCTTCCTGGATACAAAAGCTGTGTCCGGTACCCGTTACTATCGCCTGGCGCAGGTAGATCTGGATGGCACTACTACTTATTCAGCTATCAAAGCGATTGGGCTGGACGGTGGAAACGGAGAGGTGGCAGCTTACCCTAACCCATTTGAAGATGTGGTAACCGTAAAATTGAATGGAATGGAAGCCCGTAAGGTAATTGTAACACTGACAAATGCGCTGGGCAAGGTGATCCTGCAACAGCAGGAGGAGACAGCCGGCAATACGATCTCAGTAGACATGTCAGATGTAACGACAAAAGGAATCTATATGCTGCATGTACTGGACAATGGTGCCAAGCATACATTCAAGCTTATGAAGAGATAGCAGAAGACTGTTTTCATCTCTACAATACCCCATAGAAAAGGGCTGCAGAATCTGCAGCCCTTTTCTATGGGGTATTGTATTAAATAATCATGCTACGATTGTTAAGGTATAGCGTGAGCACATAAAGTCGCTAGCCTCATGCGAAATTGTCTCAACCCTTAATAACCTCTTTAAAGCAAAATGACCAAATTGCAAAGTTTGCCCTCTAAGGAAGAACCTGTTATAGAACCAATTTGAACAGGCTCTAATTACTTGCTCGAATCGGACCGCTACTCTAAACAGATACTAATCAGCCAGTAAAGTCTTACAGCCGTCCTGTACAATCTAAAGAGGTATAACACATCTTAAACGCAATCATTGCAGGCAGTTGTCTTGCTAAAGTGATAGCGTGCTTTTATTTTATGTTATAAAAATAGTCTAAAT
>NZ_JSYF01000652.1:0-520 GCF_054824225.1 Pontibacter sp. HJ8 | reverse complement strand
TTTTTTTAATAGAGAGGTGGTGGAAAGCCGGTTTCAAGTGTAATCTATATAGGAACAAACATAACACAATGGACAGCGGACTGCTCGATCGGTTTTATAAAGGTAAATGCTCGGAGGAGGAGGTGCAGGCGGTGCTCGAGTGGTTCAAAAAAAATAAATTAGACCATGAGCAGGAAAGGGACCTGTTTGTCCTCTGGCAAGAGGCAACCCGCATGGAGGCTGAGAAGCCGCAGCATGACGCGGGCCAGGTCTTCCACAGGATCAGGGCCAGGATAGAGGAGCCACAACACCAGGAATTAAATAAGGACGACAACGTCATCCTTTTCCGTAAACCATCGCCGCCCCTGTTCTGGGCGAAAGTTGCCGCGGCTGTATTGCTACCGCTGCTGATGATTGGAGTGCTCATCCATTTCACATCACGTTCTGAAACAACCCTGATGGCCTATAAGACGATCGAGGCTGTGCCTGGTGTCAAAAAGACAATTCTCCTTCCTGACGGTTCAAAGATAAAGCTGAATGC
>NZ_JSYF01000651.1:0-1848 GCF_054824225.1 Pontibacter sp. HJ8 | reverse complement strand
TACGGGCCAAGAAGAGGCTATATATGACTGCCACACCACGTTTATTCAGCGATGATTCAAAGGCAAAGGCAGCACAGGCTGATGCAGAACTTTGCTCAATGGATGATGAAAGTAAGTACGGTGAAGAGTTTTTCAGAATTGGTTTCGGGGAGGCTGTGGACAGAGATTTGCTATCTGATTACAAAGTGTTAATACTCACTGTAAGTGAGAAAGATATGCCGCCTGCTGTGCAAAAGATGGTGGCTGATAACACTAATGAAATCAATACAGACGATGCTTCTAAGCTCATAGGATGCATTAATGCTCTCTCTAAACAAGTATTGGGAGATGCAGGCATTATCAAAAGCAGTGACCCAGAACCTATGCGTAGGGCAGTGGCTTTTTGCCAGAATATTAAAGCGTCTAAGAAGATCACGAGTACTTTTAACAGTACAGCAGATGTATATTATGATAGTTTGTCTATAGATGTCCGTGAGAACATAGTGTCTGTATCCTCAGACCATATAGATGGAGCAATGTCTGCTCCTACACGTGACGAAAAGCTAGCTTGGCTGAAGGCGGAAATTGATGATTCTCGTGAGTGCAGAGTACTCACAAATGTACGCTGTCTAAGCGAAGGCGTTGATGTCCCGTCACTTGATGCAGTTTTATTTCTATCAGCTAGAAACTCTCAGGTAGATGTGGTACAGTCTGTGGGACGTGTTATGCGTAAGGCCGAAGGTAAAAAGTATGGGTATATAATCATTCCAGTAGTTGTGCCTTCAGATATCGAGGCAGACAAAGCTCTTGATGATAATGAACGTTACAAAGTTGTGTGGTCTGTACTTAATGCCTTACGTGCACATGATGACAGATTCAATGCTACTATTAATAAGATTGAGCTAAATAAGCGTAAACCTACACAAATAATTGTTGGAGGAATTGACAAGGGTGGTTCAATAGGTGATTCTCACACAGAAGAAGACATTGCTAAAAGAAACACCGAAATCAATAAGCAACTATCCCTGCAGTTTGAGCAACTTCAAAGTGTTGTTTTTGCTCGTATGGTGCAAAAGGTAGGAGATCGTAGGTATTGGGAGCAATGGGCAAAAGACGTCGCGCAAATTGCGGAACGACATACTGAACGTATTAACCGTTTAATAAAAGAGGATGGAGAACACACCAAAGCTTTTTCCAATTTTCTTAGCGGCTTACAAAAGAATATCAACCCATCCATTACACAGGAAGAAGCGGTAGAGATGCTATCCCAGCATATTATTACTAAACCCGTATTTGAAGCACTGTTCGAAGAGTATTCTTTTGTGAAAAGTAACCCCATTTCTGTTTCTATGCAGAAGATGCTAGATATGATGGAGGAGCAATCTTTAGAAAAGGATGCGGAAACTTTACAAAAGTTTTATGAATCGGTAAGGTCTAGAGCCGCTGGGATTGATAATGCTGCGGGTAAACAACGGATAATTATTGAACTATATGATAAGTTCTTTAAAAGCGCGTTCCCTAAAATGGTGGAGAAGTTGGGAATTGTATATACACCAGTGGAAGTAGTTGATTTCATTATCCATTCAGTTGATGATATACTAAAAAAAGAGTTTAATCGCAGTATTAGTGATGAAAACGTACATATACTTGACCCTTTTACTGGGACAGGCACTTTTGTAACTCGTTTGTTGCAAAGTGGACTACTTAAAAAGGAAGA
Organism: Pontibacter sp. HJ8; assembly: GCF_054824225.1. NCBI lineage: Bacteria > Pseudomonadati > Bacteroidota > Cytophagia > Cytophagales > Hymenobacteraceae > Pontibacter > Pontibacter sp. HJ8. The sequence continues at coordinate 152 of NZ_JSYF01000651.1, read as the reverse complement.
TTTAGAACGTAAATACCAATACGAGATACATGCTAATGAAATTGTGCTGCTAGCTTATTATATAGCAGCAGTCAATATTGAAAACGCCTATCATGATGCTGTTGGAAAAACTGAATATCAAGCATTCGATGGAATTTGCCTGACTGATACTT